>CALCQT010000296.1 GCA_937894825.1 uncultured Anaerolineaceae bacterium | reverse complement strand
GCGGTCGCCGATTCCGGTCAGAAACCGGATCAGACGCGGATCGTTCAACGTTCTTCCGTCGGCCGAGTAAATAGCAGGGCCGTGACCGAGCTTTGTTTTGTATTGCGTATTTTCGGACCCGTCTCTGGACGGCTGATCGTTGGCGGGCGTGCAATCAATCGCGAACGCGAAATCCGGCTCATAATTGAAAGCCGCTACCTCGGCGCCGCGCAGGCCGATTTCTTCCTGTACTGTGAAGGCGGCGGTCAGTTCCGCCTGCGGCGGACAGTTTTTGAGCAGCTCGATCAAAGTGGCGACACCGACGCGGTTATCCAGCGCTTTCCCGCAGAAGCTGGGACCCATTTTGGCGAATTTTGTCGCGAAAACCGCATAATCGCCGACTTTGATTTCTGAGGCGCCCGGGCCGACGTCAATCCGGAGTGTCTCCAGCGGCAGGATGCGCTCGCGTTCTTCCCGTGTTGTGAGGTGAACCGGGCAGGCGCCAATCACGCCGGGGGCGCGATTTTTTCCAACCAGAACCGGTTTCCCCGGCAGGGAACGGACGTCAATGCCGCCAACCACCTTGAAACGGAAAATCCCGTCGGTTTCTTTGTCCACCAGCATAAATCCCACTTCATCCATGTGGGCCGCGATCAGCACTTTCACCGGATCCTGAAGGGGTGATTTTTTGACCGCGATCAGGTTCCCCAGGGCATCTACCCGGATCTCGTCCGCAAACGCACTGATCTCTTGCCGGACGATGGCGCGAACGGCATTCTCATTTCCGGAAACACCGGCAGCATTGCTCAGTTTTTCCAGCAGTGCGATCCGCTCTTCGGTTAAAGGGGGCAGTTGGATGTTTTCGTTTGTTGCACTCATTGCGCATCCTCCCAGATAATTTTTTCGGTAAAATCCGATTCCAGCCGGGCGATAAATTCCGCCAGCAGGTGACCGGTCCGCATTACATCCTTGAGGGCGATAATTTCAACCGGCGTATGCATATATCGCAGCGGGATGCTTAACAGGATGGTAGGAACTCCGGCCTGCGTGATTTGAATCGGATCGGCGTCAGTGCCGGACATCAGCGGCTGCGGGGAGAGGGTAAAGGGAATATCCAGTTGTTCGCACAGCCTTTTCATTTCCTCGAACAGTGCCGGGTGCAGATTGGCCCCAAACCCGAGCGCAACGCCGCTCTCCAGCGGTGCGGTTTGCCATCCGCTGGCGCCTGGGCCGGAGGCAAAAGTGACGTCGATTGCGATAGCCAGGTCGGGCTTAATATCCACCGGGGAGGTGGAGCCGCCGAAGAAATTGGTTTCTTCCTGCACGGTCCCGACCGCGTAAACATCCCAGGCGTGGTTAAACCGCTGCAGTTCACGCAAGCATTGCGTAACCGCGGCGACGGAAGCGCGGTTATCCAGGCTATGGCCCGCGATGCAGTCGGACGGAAGGTCCTGCGGGAGGTTGGCGTAAGAGATGATGTCTCCGACACGAATTTTCTCGCTTACCGTTTCACTGTCGAGTCCGGTGTCGATAACCAATTGATCCAGCGGGACCGGCTTCCCATGGAAAGATTCGGAGAGCAGGTGCGGCGCAAGCTGGACGATGATACCCGGAAGGTCTTCGCCGGCAGCGTGCACAGTGACCGCCTGCCCCGGCAGAATACGCGGATCAAAACCGCCGATGGGGGCAAAATACAACATTTCTCCACGGATTTCAGCGACGGTCATCCCGATGGCGTCCATGTGAACGGCCATCATAACCCGTTTGCCGGGCCGGTTGTTTTTTGTGTCGGATCCTTTTTTGACCCCGTACAGGTTCCCAACCGGCGTCACGATGACCTCGTCGGTCAATGGCTGCCATTCTTCGGCGATCACGTCGCTCACGGCGCTCTCATAACCGGAAATTCCCGGCAGGGATATGATTCTTTTCAGAAAATCTTTTATTTTTTCTTTTTCATCCATCTTTTCTTCGCTCCCTGTTTATTATTTTTTATAATTTGATTTTTGATATTGGCGCTATTTTTGACACTCAAATCTTTTTAGATTTCGCGCTTGATGGTCTCAACCAGTTGATCCGCTTTCAGTCCGCCGATCATGTAGCAAGGGGCCTTCAGCTGTTTGGCCAATTCGCTGGAGAGGCCCTGATCGAAGGTATATTGCTCGGTGTCGATCACAATACTGCGGAACCCCTCCGCGGCAATCCTTTCGGCGATCATTTTTGATTCCTCCAGCGGATCTCCCCGGCCCTGGGAGACGTTTCCGGCGCCGTCGGTCAGCACAATCAGGAGCGCATTTTCTTCCGGTCGGACCCTTTTTTCCCGGGCCAGGATTTCATGCGCTTTCAAAAGGCCGGCTGCCAGCGGTGTTTTCCCGCCCACCAGGATTTTTTTCATGGACCGCTCGGCAAGCATCACTGAATGTGTCGGCTCGAGGACGACCCTGGCATCATCTCTTTGGAAGACAATCAATCCGACCCGGTCGCGCTGTTGATAAGCATCCGTAAGAATGGTCAGAATTGCGCTTTTTGTCGCTTCCATCCGTTGCTGGACGGCCATTGACCAGGAAAGATCAACCAGAAAAAGCAAGAGGTTTGAGGCCCGGTGCTGCCGCACCTTTTGCATGAAGTCTTTCCGTTTCAGGATAATCCCGCTTTGACTGCCCGCTTCCCGGCGTTTTCGCTGGTAAGGCGCCGCCATCCGAATGGTGGCGTCAAAGGCAATGTCGCTCAAATTCTCGTTAGCCGGACGGGCCTTGAAATAGTGTCCGCGCCGATCTTTGGAAATAATCCGATTCCGCTTTCCCCCGGTCTTTTTAGAGGAATTCGGCGGAATATACTCCTTTGGCAGGATTGGGTTCTCCATTGAGAAGTTCCGGGCCCCGTCCCACCAATATCCCTGCCCGCTGTTGAAAATCGTGTCGCCGGTGTGTGAATAGACAGCATTATTTGCCGGGATGACACTGGCGACTTCAAGATTCTTTAAATTTTTTTTTCCGCTTCGCTCAAATCAGAAATATCCTGATAAGCAGGATCATCGGACTGTTCTTTCCCGTGCAGTTCTTCGATCCGCTGCTGCAGTTCTTCGCTAGTGATTTCCTGTTCGGAAAAAGGACCTTTTTGCAGCCGGTGCGGAAGGGCCAACTCCGCTGCCAGCGCAATATCCAGGTCGTTGATCAGCGTTCTGCCATCAAAGGCCGCCTGGGCGCAAGCCGTCTTCAGGATCACCAGATCAGACCGGTGTCCTTCGACTTTTAGTGAGGCAGTCAGGGAGGCGATCGAAATCAGGTGATAATTCTGATATTTAACTTTTTCCAGGAGTGCCTTTGCGGCCGTGATTTTCTGTGAGAGGCGGTCTTCTTCGGGTTTCCATTGTTGTAGAAACACGTCCGGATTGTTTTCATAATCGATATAACGCCGCATAATCTCAACCCGATCCCGTTTGTCTGAAATACCGTAGATATCCACCGCGTGCGCAAAGCGATCCAGCAATTGCGGGCGAAGATCACCCTCTTCCGGGTTCATCGTTCCGACCAGAATGAAGCGGGCCGGATGGGAGAAGGAGATGCCTTCCCGTTCAACGGTGTTGATCCCCATTGCCGCGGAATCCAGCAGAATGTCGACGACATGGTCGTCCAACAGGTTTACTTCATCAATATACAGCAGCCCGCGGTTTGCCGCGGCCAGTACACCGGGCTCGAAATGCTTCTCGCCGCTCTGAATGGCCCTTTCAATGTCCAGTGTTCCGACCACGCGGTCTTCTGTGGCGGAGACAGGCAAATTGATGAACGGCGTCGGGCGCAGCGCTACCGTCATCGGACTGTTGTTGGCTTTTCTCTCTCGACATTCAGTGCACCAATGGTTTTCATCTGCCGGGTCGCAGCCGAACCGACATTCAGCGATTACTTTTTCCTGTGGAAGAAGCGCTGCCAGGCCTCTGGCGGCGGTGGATTTTGCTGTTCCGCGTTCCCCACGAATGAGTACCCCGCCAATTCGAGGATCTACTGCGTTCAAAATCAGGGCCCGTTTCATTCGTTCCTGGCCCACGATAGCTGTAAATGGGAAGAAATTTTTCATGGTCTTGATTATATACGGAAGTGACCGGTTTGGGACAGCGATTATGTCTTTTGAGAGCAATGTATTCTCCATTTTTTTATTCGAGGTAAATCTTTGGTTTTGAATTATTTGTGACGCAGTATCTGTTTCAATTTTTTTTTGAATGTGTTATCATGACGCTTGGGAGAATAAATGATTAAAGATCCGAGCTCTGAAGAACCCAAACCGGAAGTTCAGCGCCCCCCGGAAGAAATGCAAAAACCTGAACGATGGTCGGCATTATGGCTGAAAATGCTTTGGCTGGGACTGGGGGAAAGGTTTTTACAGATTGGTTCGGTTATCGTCACATTGATCCTGATTGGTGTTGTTCTATGGATCATGGGTACGTATTATCTAAAAACGGATTCGGTAGGGTCACCGGAATCCGGGGAAGCGATTGATGTAACCCCGGTGAGCATTGAAGCTGTTCTCCCATACTATAACCCTGATTTTTCCAGGTCAGATCTATTGTTTTCGAATCAGGGTGTTTTTCGATTTTCTCAAAACCATACGGATCTGCCGGCGAAACCCCGCAGCGAAGTGCAAAAATATCTGGTGCAGGCGAACGACACGGTGATCGGGATTGCCGAAAAATACAATTTGAGTCCAAGCACCATCCTGTGGGGAAACCCCTATACCTTATCCGATAATCCCCATTCTCTGCGGGAGGGGATGGAGTTGAATATTCTGCCGGTCGACGGCGTCTACTACGAATGGCACGACGGCGATGGCCTGAATGGTGTGGCGGATGTGTATGGTGTGACACCTGAAGATATTATTAACTTCGCCGGGAACAACCTTTCACCGGAGACGATTGGGGATTATAGCAATCCCAATATTCAGGCGGGAACCTGGCTGATCGTTCCGAACGGATCGCGCGAATTCATCAATTGGTCGGCGCCATTGATTACGCGGGAGAATCCGGCTGTCGCGTCTATTTACGGCCCGGGGGCCTGCGAGGCTGTCATGGACGGTCCGCTCGGCAGCGGCAATTTTGTCTGGCCGACGACTGAGACCTGGATCTCCGGATATGATTACTCGCCGGAGACAAACCATCGGGCAATTGATATTTACGGACAGATCGGGAACCCGATTTATGCGGCTGATGACGGCGTGGTCGTGTATGCCGGCTGGAACGACTGGGGATATGGAAATGTTGTGATGATCGATCATGGGAACGGGTGGCAGACGTTATATGCACATCTGGATTCTTATAATGTGCAGTGCGGGTATTATGCGTTGAAAGGGGCGGTGATTGGGGGGCTGGGCTCCACTGGAAATTCATCCGGACCGCATTTACATTACGAAATGCGCTATAATGGCGTTCCGCAAAATCCGCATAACTTTTATAATTAAGCGCAGTGGTTCAAATTTGATTTGGATGCCGGACCGGGTCCGTGGCTTGTGTGCGTTGCATTCCCAGGCAGACAGGCCCGCGGGTGCAGCGGTTGCTTCAGCGGAGAATAATATTTAATCTCAGTTGTTTGGAATAAATGTTGATTCGCTAAAAGAAATGATCAAGGAGAGACAGGCAGAGGAGAATGGAAACCGACCGCCGATGGAGTGATACAGTACGCTATATCGCGCTGATTATGATAATTATTTTTTTGATTGTCATGGTCTATATCGCACGTGGAAGCCTGACGCTGATTTTTATGGCGGCTATCATCGCCTATATTCTGTCGCCACTGGTGCGGTTTCAGGTGCGTGTGCTGCGGTTTAAACAAAGTTTTGCCGTGTTTATTTCTTATTTGCTGCTGATCGTTTTGTTTATCGTGCTTGTGAGCCTTGTTCTCCCTTTGATTGCAGAAAAGACACAGGGCTTTTTGGCGGCAGATTGGCCGACGGTAATTACCAGTATCGACGGTTGGCTGGGCGATTTGATCCTTGAATTGGACGTAAACCAGCCAAAAATTATGGATTTTGAACTTGACCTGACCGTCCCGCTGGTTGAGCTGCGGAAAGCGATCAATTCTTTTGATATCTCAAGGATCAATGTCTCGTCCTTAGTGCCGGATTTCTCCTCGATGCTCCAGTCAGTAATTTCTGTTTCGGCGAACATTGTCGGAACAATATTTGGGATACTCATCACTGTTTTGACGACTGTGATGGCGTCGATTCACTTCTGCAACGATGGCTGGAAGTTGAAGCAATGGATCCCGCGTTTGTTTCGGGAACCATACCGTCCGGAAATCGAAGAATTGCTCCGCCGCCTATTCGGAGTGTGGAATAATTATTTTGCGGGCCAGATAAAGCTGATGTTGTTCATTGGCATAACCACTTTTATTGTCTGCAGTGTGCTGGGACTGAAGTGGGCGCTGTTATTGGGCATCATCGCCGGCTTCTGCGAGGTTGTGCCGAATATCGGACCGATTATTGCCTGTTTCCCGGCAGTGCTTTCTGCGCTGATTTTCGGTTCCGAGTGGATTCCGCTCAGTAATTTTTTGATGGCCGTTGTATCGGTCGGCGCCTATATCCTGATTCAGCAGCTTGAAAACATTCTGGTTGTCCCGCGCGTGATGGGGAGTGCGCTGGATATTCATCCGGTTGTGATCACCCTGGGTATCTTAATCCTGAGTTCGCGTCTGGGGCTGCTGGGCGCGCTATTGGCTTCTCCATTAATCGGTCTGATGAAAGAAGTGTTGGGATATCTTTTGTGCAAGATACGAAAAGAGGATCCTTTCCCTGAGATTTATCTGCAGCAAGAGACGCAAACTTTAGCCATTCCACCTGAATAATCACATTTATTTCAATTTTCTAACTGATTTTTTTTACTGAGGATATCGTTTGGATTTCGGCGATATTTCTATTTTGTCAGTTATGCCGAAACTCGTTCATCGAATATTTCTAAAATAGCTTTTAAATATAAATTTGATGATAAAAATAAACTCTGTAAACAATATTCTGATAAGGACTTTGAAGAACCATGAAAATAAAAGTTGTTGCAGACAGTTGCTGTGACTTGCTTCCCAAAGATGTGGATTTTGTGACTTTGATTTCTTTCCTGATCCGAAGTTTGATATCAATTTTTTTTAACGTTTTGGCCAGCCCTGCGGTTCAGGCGGGGATTTATCCGGTTGATTTTGTTTCAGGCGAAAAGGCGTGTAAAATTGGTTCATGTACTCAGTTATTGTTGCTGGACCGATATTATTTGACGCTAATTCATGGGTACGTTTTTGAAAATAAATTTGGTAACAAAAACAACGCCATAAACGTATAAATAGATAAGGACTATGATGAACTATGAAAATAAAAGTTGTTGCAGACAGTTGCTGTGATTTGCTTCCGAAAGATGTGGAGGGCGTTTCTTATTCTTCCGTTCCAATGACGATTCAAATCGATGGACAGAATTATTCTGACACCGAAGATTTAGACGTCAACGACACGTTAGCGCGAATGAACTCCAGCACTGCCATATCCACCACCGCATGTCCTTCCCCGGGAGATTTCGCGAAAGAATTTATTCAGGAGGCGATTACTTTTTGTGTGACGGTCTCTTCCGGCATCAGTGGGTCCTATAATAGCGCGTTGGTTGCGATGAAGATGGTGCTGGATCAGTATCCCGATAAGAAGATTTTCATTATCGACTCGCTTTCGGCGACTGGCGGCGAAATCTTGCTGGTGCTAAAGATTTTGGAACTGATCGCGAAAGGCGTCGATTCTGTCGAAAGCATTTTTAAAACAGTGGAAGACTGCCGGGACAATATGGTCAGCCTTTTTGCGATCAATAAATTCGATAATTTTGTCAAGTCCGGCAGAATGAGCAAAATGGAAGATATTCTTGCCAGTGTGCTGACAATCCGCCCGATTGCGGGTGATGACGGCGCCGGGAAAGTAAAGGTTTATGACAAGGTCCTTGGTGAAAAAAAGGCATTGCGCCGGATGGTCGAGATGATTCGTGAGCGGAAAAACCCGACCGGCGAGACGATGGTCATCACGCATTGCAATAATTTGTCCGCCGCGCTGTTCGTTAAGGATTACGCAAAAAAATTGTATGATCTGAAAGATGTGCTGATTTATCCGATGCGGAATATAACCGTTTATTTTGCTAATGACCGGGGGGTTATGCTTGCAGTTTGAGATGGTCTTTGCTGTAACCAGCCTGAATGTGTCAGGAAAAGCATTTTTCTGGAAAGATACTTAAATTTAAAACAAATTGCCTTTGTCACCCCGGCTTTTATCAGAAACAATAGAACCGGGGTTAAAGTGTTTAATCTTTCGCTTTTAACTGTGCTGCCGTTTGCTGCTTTAGGTGGAATTACGGACAACCAAATACGAATCGACTTCGAAATTTTCCCGTGTGATTGGTTGATGATTGATTAAGGCGATGATCGTTTCGGCAGCCCATAAACCCATTGCCTGCGTATCAATATGAATCGTTGTCAGTTCAGGCTCAATCAATGAGCTCATTGTGCTGTCATCAATTCCAATTACGGCGATATCATCCGGAATGCGCAGCCCTAACCGTATGGCTGCTTTCATGGTGCCGATTGCAATGGTGTCGTTGGTACAGAAAAATGCGCTGGGCCGGTCCTTCGACACCAGCATTGACGACGCATACTGGAACGCTTCGGAAACATTTGGGTCAAGCGATTGTACAAAACGATAATCAACCTGCAAGTTGTTTTCTCTTTGCACGTCAATATATGCGTTGTAGCGCTCAAAGAAGACTTGAGGCGAGAAATTCCCGGCCAGCAATCCGATTTTCCGATGTCCCCGTTCGACCAGGTGATTCATGGCCAGTCTGGCCCCGGCGTAATGATCTGCTGTGATGCAAAATAGTCCATCTATGTCCAGCTTGTTGTTAATTAATACAACCGGAAGATTTTGATTCATGAATCCATTGATTACTTTTGGGTTCGTTTTTCCGGCAATCAGGACGCCATCCATCTGATTTTTAAGATAAATTTCCCCGTTCGGAAGGCTTAGGTCGGTATCCGGAGAAATGAAAAGACTGTAATTTTCTTTTACCACTGTCTGCAAGACTGTTTCGAGGATTGGTGAGTAAAAAGGATTCAGAACCGCAGGATATTGGTGTTTTGAAAGGATGAATGCGATGTTATCTGTTCGCTTCCGTACCATGGCGCGGGCGATGGCATTCGGAGTATAGTTCAATTTCTTTGCGGCCTCGAATACTTTTGTCCGCGTTGTTTCGGGAACGTTTTCCGGGTTTAAAAAAGTACGTGAAACCGTCGTCTTTGAGTAACCACTTAATTTCGCAACATCCAGGATCGTACTCGCCATCGAAGTTCCTTCAAATTTAAAGTCTGTTAAGAATATATGAACTCGTAACTGATAGAAATCATATCAGTGCCTATGGAAAAAGGCAATCTTTTTTTTATTTATTGCATAAAGTTCCAAATGTTTCGATTGGGAACGTTCCCTTATCGTGTTCTCGTCAAAGAAGAATGAGTGAACAATAATCTGAAAAAGGAGTGAAATAAGGCTAAAAAAATGGGTGAAAAAAGTTTACAGAGCGTTTACAGTCTGATAATCAAAAAAACGTAAACGGATGTTAACATAAAAACCGTCAAGCTATATTTTTTTACAAGAAAATGGGAACGTTCCCAATTCTGTTTCCGAATATAGCAAACTTATTTCTTTATGAGGAAATAAGCCATATTTTTCTTTAGGAGAAAGTGAAAATGAAAAGGATTCGGTCGGTATTTGTATTGTTTGTTGTAATTATTGCTGTATTGTTTTCCGCCGCCGCTCCGGTTACAGCCCAGGATGCGGAAGCAAATTTATTGGATCTCCCTTGGGAAGAAATTGTCTCCAAGGGTCAGGAAGAAGGGGAACTTTCCCTGTGGGTTTGGGGAGACGAAGCTGTTTGGCACCAAATCGGTTCCTTGTTTGAAAATCGGTATGGCATCAAAGTCAGCGTGATGGTTTCTGATAAAAATACGGGGTTGAATAAAGTTCTTGCTGAAAAAGGCAGTGCGAAAGGCAGTATCGATGTTATGGGCTTGCCGGGTGACATTATCAATACGATGATGGCTTCGGATGTTCTTTATGGTCAGGTCTTGAATGTGATGCCGAATAAAGATTTGCTGGATCCTGTGCTCAGCGTTCGGAATGAGGGCGTCAAGAGCAATAATATGTGGGTCCCCATCTGGAGAAACTACACAGCGATGCTGTATAATCCGCAGCTTATCAACGGAGAAGAACTTCCCCAGACCTGGGAAGAACTTGAAAAATGGATTGACGAAAACCCGAAGAAGTTCGGTTTTTGTATCCCGGAAAAAGGTGGCTCGGGGCAATCGTTCATGCAGACAATCATCACCAATCTGACCGGCGGTCTCGAACAATATATGGACGATACCGAAGTTGATCCGGCCAAGGCAGAGCAGTGGGACATGGTCTGGAATTGGATTAATGAGCGGAAAGAAAAAATCACATTCACAACTTCCAACAGCGACTCGATTTCAAGATTGAACCAGTCTGAAATCGCGATGACTGTGGCTTGGGATTCGACCGTGTTCTCCACGATCCAGGCCGGTGAATTGTTCAAAGACGCTGGCTTCTATATGCCGGAATTCGGATTGGTTGGCGGCGGAGATGTGCAGACACTGCTGAAAAATGCACCGCACCCGGCGGCCGGTCTGTTATGGCTGGATTTCATGACCTCAGAGGAGGGACAAAACGCGATGATGGAATTTGTTCGCTGCTTTCCCTCACGGGTTGACATGACTTATAAGGATACATTGCTCACTGCGGAAGATCTGGACAATGCGGTTGAATGGATGCCCTCAATCTATAAGGCATACTATATTGATCAGTTTACGAAAAACGTTTTGATGAAATAAATCAAGAGACATATCATGCAATAAGGAGTCAGAGTTTTCTTTGGCTCCTTATTGTTGAGAGAAGCGAACCCGGGAAGTATCCTGCGGATTAATCGCTCGAACTTTAAAAATGCAGATATTCAGTTTTGTTTTTCATAGAAAACAGAATTGAATGTCGGTACTCCTCTCCTTCAAGATCTTCTTATCAGTAAATCAGATTGCTGATAAGAAGAAAGGTTTTTCTTCTTATGGCGACCAGATTAATCGTAAATGGAATTGATAAAGCATTCGATGATTTTCAGGCTCTGAGTAATGTGTCATTCACAATTGAACCGGGGCAATTTGTCACTTTGTTAGGACCTTCAGGATGTGGAAAAACAACTTTGCTCCGGGTCATTGCCGGTTTTCTTGAGCCGGACCAAGGGGAGATTTTTTTCGGAGATCAAGTCATGAACGAAGTTCCCCCTAATAAGCGAAATACTGCGATGTGTTTCCAATCATATGCTTTGTTTCCGCATAAAACAGTTTATGAGAATATAAATTTCGGCCTGCGGATGCGGAAAATAAAGGTTGAAGAACAGGAAAAACGAGTAAGGGAAGTGATGGAAATGGTTGATCTGGTTGGTCTTGAACACCGGAAACCCTACGAACTCTCGGGAGGACAACAACAACGCGTTGCTCTGGCCAGAGCCATCATTGTTCGTCCCGAAATCTTGCTTTTCGATGAGCCGCTGTCCAATTTGGATGCGAAACTGCGGGAAAAAGTCCGGGTGGATATCAGAAATATCCAGCGGTCTCTTGGGATAACAACCGTCTATGTCACCCATGATCAAGCCGAAGCGCTGGCAATTTCTGACGTTGTGATTGCGATGAATAAAGGGAAGATTGTTCAGAAATCAGACCCTAAAACGATCTATAATCATCCTTCGACGAAATTTGTGGCAGATTTTATCGGTTCCGCGAATATTATATCGGGAACCTGTCTTGAAGCCGCTGGATCGACGGCTGTTGTAAATACTTCGCTGGGTATTCTTCAGGTCCAAAATACGGGCTTGATCCAAGGGGATACAATATTTCTTTGTATTCGCCCGGAAGATATTGTTCCGGATGTGTCAGAAAATGTTTTACCGGATCAAAACGTATTGACGGGAGAGGTTCTGAACGCTGTTTATATGGGTAGTTCGCTTGATTTATTTATCCGGATGGATACACAACATATAGTGAGAGCCAGCGTGGCCAAGGATACCTGGGTTTCAGAAGGTTCCCAGATAAGGTTTATCGTGCATCCCGATAAAATTTGTATTATGAAAGGCTGAACTCAACATGAAGCGGCGGAAATTTGAATGGGGGTATCTCCTCCTGATACCGGGCGTCGGATACATTATGTTTTTTGTCCTGGCGTCTTTGTATATTATGTTTGCTCAAAGTTTTGGATTTTATAACTATACCGGGACGTCGGAATTTTCACTGCAATTTTGGCAGCATGTTTTTTCTCGCACGTTTTTTGACGACCTGTGGTTTTCATTCCGAACGGCTTTATTGACTGCGCTGATCAGCATCATTATCTGTTATCCATTATCGTTGATTCTGCAAAGAATTCCGGGAAGGAAGACATTTCTATCCATATTAAAGATACCCATGTTTGTCCCTGCGCTGGTGGCTTCTTTTTTGATTGTGAACATCATTGATTATCATGGTGTTATCAATATGATCCTGGAGAAACTTCGGTTGATTGACGAACCTTTGCGGTTAAGAAACGATGCTGCCGGGATCGGCGCGTTATCTGTACAAATTTGGAAGAATGTGCCGTTTCAAATGATTATTATGTATTCCGCGATTGAAGCAATCCGAAAAGACGTCAGGGATGCGGCGGCCAATTTAGGTGCAAACCGTTTTTCAATTTTAAAAGAGATCATCATTCCGATTACACTGCCGTCTGCACTGGTCGCCGTCATTATGGTCTTTGTCCGGACATTTAACGATTTTGCGATCTCCAAAACAGCAGGTCCGTACTATCCGACTTCCATATCGAATTTAATGTACCTGCATGCATATACGTTTGCGGACTGGAATACGGCTGCATGTATCGGCGTCATGATGATGATCACATCGATTGCATTTGTCTCTTTTTATTCTTATCTCTCAAAGAAAATCGGGAACTGAAAGTTATCATGAATGGTCAGCTTATAAAATCACAGAAAAAGCTTACCCGAAGGTTGCTTGAATTATTGTTACCTTTCGGCTTGCTCTCAATCATCATGGTTTGGATCGGCTTGCCGATCCTTTATGCTCTGCTTTGGTCTTTAGTAAACCCTGAATATCCCTGGTCTTATCCGGATTTGTTCCCCACAAATCTTTCGCTTTTTCAATGGGAGTATGTATTCAAATATACTACGATTGTCAAATCGATTGGGAACAGCTTTTTTCTGGCCTTTTTAACAACCATAGCCTGCTTTATGCTTGCTCTTCCGACGGCTTATGCGCTGGGAAAACGAAAGCTAAAAGGAAGTGAATTTTTCAAGATCATTATATTGCTGCCGATGGTTTTTCCCGGTATGGCAATGGGATTGTTTTTGGGAAGGATGCTGCACGTGATGGGAGTGAGCGGGACTTATTGGGGGGTCGTGATTGTTCACACGCTGGTTGCGTTGCCGTATATGCTCCGGATTCTGATTGTCAATTTTGAATCTATGCCGCAGGATTTGATCGATGCTGCTTCCAATTTGGGAGCGGGAAACTGGGTCAAATTCACTGAAATTTATTTTCCAATGATTTTGCCGGGATTGGTTGCCGGAGCAATGTTTACCTTCATAACCAGTATGGAAGAGTTTAATTTGACGTTCATCGTCGGAGCACCTGATATTACGACGATACCGACGGTGTTGTATTCTTACCTAGGTGAGAATTTTCTTCGCACCCGGGCTTCAGTAGTTTCGCTCATTTTGCTTATTCCGAACTTACTCTTTTTGATTGTGGCGGAAAGAAAGATAAAAACAGAATACATGGGCGCTGCTTTAGGAAAAATGTAGAAACGTGAAAATCATGAGACAAAATAAACAAAATAATGAATTTTTATTTGAGATGCGCGCAAAAAAAGATTTTCTGATCGCGTCCCATCGCGGGGTAATCGGCGCGGCGATCGCCGATAATACAATTGACAGTTTTGATTTAGCGTTGCGCTATAATACGGATATTTTGGAAATGGATGTTGCGATGACGGTGGATGACGAATTATTTGTCATCCATGATGGCATGGAACCGCGATTGCTGCGCACGGACAAAAACGCACAAACAATGACTTCTGACGAGATCCGGCAATATCAATGCTACACAATCAATCAAGTGATTTCTTCGCAACGGGTGCCTTCTTTTGATGAAGTATTGGAACATCTGAAAAATCGCTGTTTAATAAATCTGGATCGCTGTTGGATTCATCCGGATGAATGGAAAAAATGGGGAAAGATTATCTCCGCAATTGAAGACCATGACATGCTTGATCAAATTATTTTCAAGAGTCCGCCTGAAGAAAAGTATTGCAGATTCTTTTCGGAATATACGGCTCCGCTAATGTACATGCCTATGGTTGAAACGGTTGCAGATTTATTTCCTTTCTTGAATTCTGATATAAATCTGGTGGCGGTGGAACTTAAATTTGCTTCAGATGAGTCGTCTTTGTTGGATAAGGCATTCCGGGATCATCTGCTCCAGAAAAACATTATGACGTGGGGCAATGCGATTGTTCTGGGGCAGGAATATGTTCTATCCGGGGGGCATGATGATAACAAAGCTTTATTGCAGGACCCTGATGACGGATGGGGTTGGTTTGCTGAAAATGGATTCGATATTGTTCAGACGGACTGGCCACTTGCGATGTCACAGTATTTTTCGCGGAAAGGGTTTCAGGTACTTTCGGACAGTATTAAATATTGAATGCATAATTTCTGTTCAATGAATAATCTCGGCTAAGGAAAATTATTGGTATAACTAAATTTTGGCATCTGCTGATCTATTAATAATATTTGAACGAGAGAAAGGAAC
>CALCQT010000295.1 GCA_937894825.1 uncultured Anaerolineaceae bacterium | reverse complement strand
GATTCGGTAGAAATAAACCCTTAATTATTATTTTACGGATTCCTTTTCGAGCGCACAGAACAAGTGTATCTTGCCCGTTTTTGCATGCAGTAAAATAATAATTAAGGGTTTATTTCTACCGAATCTCGTTATTCAGAACGTTGACGGTTTACCAGGGTACAAACCCGGAGGTTTCGTATGACCAAACAGATTCCCGTTACAATCTTCAGAGCCGCGTTGTCTGTCGTATTCGTCATAACGGCTGTTCTCAGTCCGGTTTCCGCGCAAACGTCCGGAAGCGGACAAATTGAAGTGCTTAATTTTATCTATCGGCAGGATTTCTCTGCTAAGACCGCGGATTGGAATCAGGAGCGCGAATATGTCGACCAGTCGACGATCAATTATTCGATTTCCGAAGGGGTCTATCAATGGGAAATGGCTTTCACAAAAGATTTGCTGGCATTTCAGATTCTCAACGCGGATATTGAAATTCCCGCGGACGTCTTTCTCGTCTCGGCGACGATCCGGATTGAATCTGACGTACCGGAAGCCGATGGCGGGATTCTGTATAATATCCAGGATGAATCTCATTTTTATTACGCAAGAGTGAGTCGGAACGGTTTTGCCTCAGCGCTTGCCTTTGAAAACGGAACGTGGGTTCCCCTCACCGGCGATATCCAGTTATTCAATTTCTCTCCCGATGAAACCAACCGGATCACCGTTTCAAAAAGGGGGGGCGTTTTTGACCTGCTGGTCAACGATTTCCGGGTCGGCTCATTTTCAGATGATCGTTATTCGGGAGGCGCTTTCGGATTGGCCGCGGGTGGATCTGCGGGCTTTCACGAAGTTTTTGTGTTTGACGATATTGATATTATGGAAGAAGGAACCTTTCCGAGCGAAGCGAGCGGAGCGAGTACAGAAGGTGCGGAGGACGCCCCGGCATCCGGTTCGGAAGTCAGGCCCGTGATCCCGGAAAATGAACTGAACGGTGAACCGATTCGCCCCGGAATGAAACCGGTGGCGGTCATGAACACGATTTATCCGCTGACCAGCGAGTTCGCCAATGTCAATTATGCGATCCGATTGAAAGAAGATTTCAGTTTTTACCGGGAAGGGAATGCAAGCGTTTTTTGCCTGTCCGCATTCGAACCGGGTGAGGCCTGCCTCGCCATCTATCAGTACCATGGCGTTTGGAGCGATCCGGAATCCATCTGTATGGACATCATGCGGGCTTTCAGTGAAAAGGTGGAAAATTTTTCGATCCTGCATTCCCAAAGTTCGAGACTTGACGGGTATCCTGCCTATACCGCCATCACCGCTTTCGACCTGGATGGTGTTTCTTACCAGTCCGTAAACACCTTTACCCAAATTCAGCAGGTCTTTTTTCAGGTGATGCAGTATGGCAGACCGGAAGCCCGTGAGGCGTCCGCGGACCTGCTCAAAGAAATTACGGAAAGTTTTTGGATTGAATATTATTAAGAGGTGGGTATCAGAAATACAATTTGATACGAAAGGAAATACGATCATGAAAAATAACAGAATCATCACCGCGCTCATTGGATGTTGCTTCTGCTTGCTTGCGTTGCCTTTTTCAATGTTTTCCGTCAGCGCCGACGCAATTTGGTCCCCAATCGGAGACAATTTTTATGATGAGCACTGGATGGAGTGCATATATTCCGGCGGACGGCATTACCAGGCCAACGGCGAAGAAGGCAAGGTAATCCTGTGGGATTTCCCCAACTCGCTCTGGAAAGTCGCGGAATACGAGAATGGGACGGAATTTCAGGTCGTCTGGCTCTATACCGATGAAAATGACGTCGTCTGGACAGTCATTGAAGATTTCGTTGAGGAATCGATTCCCAACGAAAAATATCCGCATCGGGAATACTTTTCAGGCTGGATCCGCATGTCCGATCTGCTGGTGATCTATGATCACTTTTCTTTCATTGAGGAACATGACAAATCATTAACCACGTTCGACGGGAAGATCAATCCGGATGTCCTGGATCAATATGTTTACTGGCAATACCCGGGATCAGAAAAAATCAATGAAACCTGGCTGGAATACAACATGCCGCTTGCGCC
>CALCQT010000294.1 GCA_937894825.1 uncultured Anaerolineaceae bacterium | reverse complement strand
AAAGCGATTATCCGAATGTTATCGGTAGCGCAACAAGAATTGGTAGCGATTGGAAAAACAATTCTTCAGAATGCGAAACTGGTAATCTTTGACGAGCCTACTGCTTTGTTAACAAATGATGAAACTGAGCAGCTTTTTAAAATCATTAAGCAGTTAAAAAACGATGGCGTAGGAATTTTATATGTTTCGCACCGTTTGGAAGAGATTTTTTCTATTTGTGATCGGGTAACGGTTTTGAAAGATGGTGCGTTAGCGGGTACGGTAATGATTAATGAAACCACTGAGGATCAACTGATTGCCATGATGGTTGGCCGGAATGTGGAGCATATGTACCAAATTCAGCATCAAGTCCCAGGGGATGTAATCCTGAAGGTAGACAATATTGCCAGAGGAAAAGCCTTCTCAGATATCAGCTTCGAAGTGAAAAAAGGAGAAATATTTGGTATGTTTGGCCTGGTTGGCTCTGGCCGGACAGAAATTGTCCGGAGTATTTTTGGGGCGGACGCCAAAGACAGCGGGACCGTTACTTTTTATGGACAAAAAGCTGATTATGTCAGGCCATATCAGGGAATCAGGGCAGGGATCGCCTTGCTTCCGGAAAACAGGCGCTCCCAGGGTTTGGCACTGGGTTTATCTGTTTCGGACAATATCAACATGGTTGCTCTTGATAGAGTCAGCAAGTTTGGCGTGGTGGATAATCAGGAGAGTATGAGAATTGCCCAAACCTCCTGTGACAAATTGAGAATCAAGACTCCGTCTGTTTATCAGCGGGTGAAAAACCTGTCAGGTGGAAACCAGCAAAAGGTTGTTATTTCCAAATGGCTTGAACAAGACAGTGACTTATTTATTTTTGACGAACCGACCGTTGGTGTGGATGTGGGGGCAAAATTAGAGATTTACAGAATCTTTGAAACCCTGCTCAAAGAAGGAAAAACAATTATTATGATTTCTTCCTACCTTCCGGAAATAATGGGTCTGTCGGACCGAATATTAATTATGTATGAAGGAAAACAAACCGGGATCTTGACCAGAGAAGATTTTCAGGAAGAACGAATCCTTCGGCTGGCCTCTGGGCTGAAAGAAAAGGAGTGAGCGTTGATAACAAAAACTAAATCTTCGAACCGAAAGCAATACCATGGCTTCCTGGCACGATTTCAAACTGAATTGCTTTTGGTTGCTATCCTTGTAGTGCTGTTCCTGTTTTTCGGGACTACTTCTCCGGTGTTTTTTCAGATGGATACATTGATGAAGCTCCTAAAACAAGCTTCGATCTATGGGATTATCGCAATTGGGATGGTGTTTGTCATCATCTCATCAGGGATAGATATTTCTGTTGGGTCAGTTGTCGGGCTTTCCGGGGTCATTGTGGCCATGGGCATGGTGAATGGCTTACCAATACCGGTTGCAATACTTATAGCAATCGCAGCCAGCGCTTTGGTAGGGCTGTTTAACGGGGTTTTGATTTATGATGCGAACGTCCCTCCGTTTATTGCCACAATGGGATCTTTGACGATCGTCAGGAATTTTATTTTATTAATTACCCGTGCGAAAACGATCTCAAATCTTCCCAAGCCGTTTACAAATTTTGCGGCCGGCAGTTTGTTTGGTGTCCCTTATCTATTTCTTTCCTGGGCTGTGATCGTTATCCTGGCGCTTTTTATTGCCAAGAGAACTGTATTCGGGCGCAATATGTATGCTTACGGGAGCAATAAGGAAGCTGCCAGATTAAGCGGGATCCGTGTTCGCATGGTGGTATATGGCGTCCATATGTTCTGTTCCAGTGTCTGCGGTGTGGCAGGAATTCTGCTTGCTTCGAGATTGGGGAACGGTGTTCCGAATGCCGGCACTGGGTACGAATTGGATGCGATTGCGGCTGCAGTCGTTGGCGGGGCCAGCCTGGATGGCGGTGAAGGTTCCGTGATTGGTGCGGTGTTGGGTTCTATGATTATGGCTACGTTACGGCAAGGTGGAACACTTTTGGGTATCAATTCCTTCATCATGGAGATTGTTATCGGTTCCCTGATTGTTATTGCGGTTGTTCTGGACAAGGCACGCCAAAAACGCAATTAAAGCAGCAAATAATTCTAATCGCTGGAGGTGTACGAATATGCTTTATAAAAAAGTGAAGAAGGTCGAGGAGGAGATCTCCGTAATTGGTGTGGGCTGCTGGAATTTTGGCGGTGATTGGGATTCGACGGATGATAAAAAGTCCATAGCTATTATTCACAAAGCCATTGATTTGGGCGTAAATTTTTTTGATGTTGCTCCTGTATATGGATGGGGTCGTTCAGAAAAGGTTCTGGGGGAGGCCCTAAAACAAAGCAATTTGCGGGAAAAGGTTTTGATTGCCTCGAAAGGCGGACTTCTCTGGAACGATACGCATGAAACCACCAATGATCTTTCCAGGAATAGTTTGTTAAAAGAAATTGATCAGACCTTAGTCAGACTACAAACAGACTATATCGATATTTATCAAATGCATTGGCCGGATCCAAAGGTACCGCTGGAAGAAACCGCTGAAGCACTGGAAGAAATTAAAAAAGCCGGGAAAATTCGTTATGTCGGATTGAGTAATTTCTCTCAGGATGACGTGGAAAAAATGATGAAGCTGACAGAAGTTCATTGTCAGCAGAGTCTGTATAATATGTTGGAACGGAATCCTACCGGCTATCATAACATCCCACTGGATTATAAGACTGAAAAGGAAGTATTGCCGAATATAAAGAAGTATGGGCAGGTTTTTTTGCCCTATAGCCCGCTCTTCCAGGGTCTTCTCGCGGGAAAATTCCATTCCGGAATTACGTTTTCTGAGAAAGATATCCGGAATGCCAATCCAAAATTGGTGGGACCTCAGTTCGAGCTCTATTTTGAAGCCGGCGAAAAGTTGAAGAAGCTGGCCGATGAATATGGGAAGCCCATGAACGAGATCGCTTTGAACTGGCTAAGGCAAAAGCCGGAAGTAACTTGCATCATTGGCGGTGCTTCAACAATTCAGCAGTTGGAGCAGAATATCCATTGCCTGACCTGGGATATCGACGATGAGATGATGAAAAAGATTGGTCAAATTATCGCTCCATTCGAAGAAATGTAAAGTTCTGCAGACTTGATGTGGTCTATAAGGTCAGTACACTATTGACTGAGGCAGTTGCGGAGAACGCAGCTTATATTGAGAATGAAACGCTGGCGCTGAATCTCGGCGCTGTGCCGGCGGACTGGGCGACTGCTGAAGATGAATTCGAGGGCGAGACGGATAATGTGGGGTTGAAGAAAGCACTGTAAATAAATAAAACGAAGTAGCGGAGACAAAAATCTCCGCTACTTCGTTGCTCTCTGCTGGCACCTTGAATGTGGATGCAGCGGATTAAATTAGCTGTAACGCTTCTAAAGCTATGACAAGATTGGGTCGTAACCGCCAAAAAAAATGTCCGACGCGGTTTCTCTCTTTTTCGGGATTTCCATCAAAAACCACATTCCAATATCGCAATCCGCCGTTCGTTTCATTGGGCGGTATCTGATCATAATAATCATAAATTTGTTTTGAGATCTTTCGGTTCATCGATGTTATTTTTTGCTGCGTAAAACCACCTAGTGCCAACCCAATTTCGCTCGCACAGGATTGATGGTTGGGCTCGTGGTAAACAAAGCGGAGCATCCAGAGCGCTTCTTCATTAAAAATTTCGCTGCTGGATAGCAAAGTTTTCCATTGATCAACCGTGAGGTTCAGTGTGTCATTGTAATGCCATGAAGTTCCTTTTCTCCGGAATGATTTCATAGTGGTTTCTCCTGGATTAGGCTAAGATTTCTCAATATTTCCTGATAACGCTTTGTGGCCAGGTCACTGGGCTTGCCCTTCTCGCAAAAGGAGAGTTTGGCCAGCTTCGGGACAACGCGTTCGATAATAATCTGTCCATTGACCAATTTGGATTTGAGTGCACGCAGCGCTTCCAGAAATCGCGGGTCGTGTTTTGCCCGATCGTAAAATGACAGAACGTAGATATAAAGAAAAAGATTATAGTTACGGAATGGAAACTCGACTTGCATGAATAAGGTGCCGATGCCATAATGACACGGGCCGATCGGCCGTTTGATGGTCCAATGTTCCAATAGGAAGTCAACAGCCTTGTCGAGCGCGGACGCTTTATTGATATAAGGGCTGAAACGGAATGCGTTTAGCGCTGTCAGTGTAGGGTGCGGGTTTGAATATTCGGTTTCCGGACCGCGTCCGAAACTGAATTTGTTGCAGCGCCAGCCTCCATCTGTATATTGCATATCCAACAGATACTGAAAGGTCCTTTGCAGTCTGGCATCAGCTGCGTGTCCCATATGACAAAGCACATTGGCGGCATTAACGGTGTGGCAGGGATAGACAGCGCCTTGTGGATATAACCGAAAGCTGCCGTTTTCCTGGCAGGTGCTGAAAATCAATTCAGCGGTTTCTTTGAGCAGCGGTTCGGTGGGAGCCATCCCCAATTCCAAAAGATAGGACACACTCTCCAGCGTCGAGAATGGCGCACCTTTGATCAGCCGCTTATCAGGCGTGGTCCAAAGATCGGCTCCGTTATCATATCGATGAGACAATATCGTCTCGATATCTGATAAATATTGTTGGTCTGCGGCCATTTCTTCTTCCTATGGAAATAATTATGATTATCGCGTCCTGTTCAATATTAATCGGAAATCGATGGTTGTGACAGGTTTGTATTTGTTGTGAGCAATATTCGCTTTGCTGTCGTTCTTGATGTGGAATTTTGCGAACAATTCGCTTATGATTTTATTGACCGGAGAAGAAGAAAAGGATGATCGTATATGCATTATCGTGTGCGTAACAGCTTGAATGGAGCGTTGATATGAAAAATTTAATCAAGAGCAATATTGCTTTCCTGTTATTTACGATAATTACTGCGCTCCTTAACGCAACGGCAATGTTGCTTGTCCCAGTATATATAAATCGGGAAATAAACGAGAATTCATCTTTCAATCAGAGTCAGTTATTGCTGATCATTGGGCTCATGTTCGGTTCGTTTATTTTGCAGGTAACTCTTATAACCATTCGCGAAAACTACTCCGCCAGATTTAATGTGGCAGCCTTTAAAACTTACTTATATAAACTTTTCCACCTCAAATACGATGAAACAATAAAACTTCAACCAACTACGATTATCGAACGCTTTGGTATGACAACGAATGCCGTTTACATGTTCATCACCAATAGCTTTGTCAGCCTTGCGAGCGGAATCATCATTGTGGTATTTACACTGCTGTTTGCCTTTTCAATTAACTATCAGGTTGGCTTATTGCTTTTTGCAGCGTTGCCGTTGAATATTATCGGCTATAAAAAAATCAACCAATCTTTATTTCGAAAAAGCCAAATAATGCAAACAGAAACGGCGGACAGTTATAAAGAACTTTTTGGATTATGGCGGCATACAGATTTCATTAAACAAAGTCCTAATCCGCAAAAACTTGTTGCCAAATCCGAGACGGCCTTACGAAAAATGTACAACAGTATGGCTGTTGTTAATAAGTTTGCTCAATCATCAAGTGCTGCGCTTCGGTTTATCAACAGTTTCGTACAAAATATTTCCCTACTGTTGGTTGGTTTAAATGTCATTTACGGAGGCAACGGAATTTCTTCAATTATTGTTCTTAGCATTATTCTTCCCTTGTATTTTTCCGCGTTGAATAGTATTGTGTCAACAAATTTGGAAGTAAGTGAATTAAATTCAAATTTTGCTTATCTTGCTGAACTCGATTCGCTTGCGGAATCTTCTATTGAGGAATATAGGTTGGAGACCATCGATAAAATCCAGTTCAAATTGCAGGAAATATTCACTGGAGAAAACACAATTCGAACGAATATTAATCTTGTTGCGTATAGAGGTGATGTAGTCAGGATTTCAGGCGCTTCAGGTTCAGGCAAATCGTCCCTTGTCAGACTGTTGCTTAAATTTAGACCTTGTGAAGGAATCCTTATCAATGATATTGAGATAAAACAATTATCGAGCACATTTGTCCGGTCGAAAATACGCTATGTTTCTCAGGATTGTGCCGTGTTCCCCTTCAGCATTCGGGAAAATATCTTATTAGGGGCGGATATCGAATCGGATTGGAACGTAATTGTAAATAGCAAGATTCTGCAGCCTGTTTTAAAGGACAAAACATTAGACACCCTGATTCTTGAGAACGGAGCCAACCTGTCGGGTGGCGAAAAACAACGGATTGCATTGTGTCGTGCTGTACAAGGGGCGTTTGATGTATTGATACTGGATGAAATAACAAGCAATCTTGACAAACTGTCATCCCAACAAATTTATGATGACGTATTTTCTCAATACAAAGACAAAATAATATTTGTGATAACACATGACGATACAATTGTCTTACCGGTGACAAAACAGATTTTCATTGAAGATGGTAAATCCAAACCGGATGGCTGATTAGAGGTATGTCTTATTGAAATTCCCGTGAGAATACTTCTGGGAGGCGATGTTTGTGATAGCTCAATATTGGTTAAGATCAATTTTTGCTTTGCTGTCATTCTTGGGGTTGAATTTTACGAAGAATATGCATATAGTAACGATGATAGAGCAAAGAAGGAGGTACTTTGTGCCAAATATTAAGCCGGTTTCTGATTTACGGAATTACAATGAGGTTTTAAGAGACGTTGCAGAGGGCGAGCCGGTTTTCCTGACGAAAAACGGCAGAGGACGCTATGCGCTTGTCGACATAGCGGATTATGAGGAGATGCAAGCGACAATCAGGTTGATGAGTGAACTGGCCAAAGGACGAAAATCCGGTGAGGAAAAAGGCTGGCTTTCAATTGAAACCGTGCGAGAACACTTCAAATCCGGGATAAATGAATAAACTACGTTTTTTCCGGAGTTTTCCAGTGACTTTGCAGGGATACGGGAGTACATCTTTCAGGCAGACAAGACGCTCTTCGGGAATTATAGGCGCAAATAAAAATAGACAGTGCCTAGTTTTAGAGGAGACTTAGTCTGAATCAACTGCCCAAGCGTCGATTTCTACTTTAATTTTTGGCGAGGCCAGCGCTTTGACATAGATCAATGTACAGGTTGGAAGAAATTCGCCAAAAAAGTCACTCAAAATTTCTCTGCGGATATCACCGCTCAACTCGTCCACAAAGTAAAGCACAATTTTTGTAATGTTCTTTTTAGGGAGATTGGCTTCTTCCAGATTGAGCTCGATATTTTCTAATGCTAATTTGAATTGTGCTTCAACTGCCGCAGGAATATTGTTCTCCCGATCCATACCGATTTGTCCGGACAAATGCAATAATTTGGTCGCTCCTGAAATTTCGATCTGGTGAACGTATGGCCCTACCGGTTCGTGAACATTCTTTGGGTTTCGTCTGGTGATCATATTGAAAATCTCCCTCAATCAGATTGTAAAATGCGGTGATTTTGTTTTTTTTACTTTGATCACGCCACATTCGGAAAAGAAAGCGTGGTTCAAAGCGCCTTGATTATTTCTTTATCCTCGGCGCTTAATTGGAAGTTGAAGATATCAAGGTTCTGGCGCTGTTTTTCCGGGTTGTGGGACTTGGGGATCACGACAACCTGTCTTTCAAACTGGTAGCGCAGAATCACCTGTGCCCAACTTTTATTGTACTTTTGCCTGATCGGTGTCAAGGCGGCGATTATTGGTTCGTTCACTCCCCAGAAAGGACCCCATGCTTCGGCAACCAGACCTTGTGCCTGGGTGAACGCAATCAAATCGTCATTCCAGGCGCCGGGATGAGACTCGACTTGGTTGACAACCGGCTTGATTCGCGCGTGATCAATCAGATCTTTCAGCTGTTCCTGGTTGAAGTTTGAAACGCCGATGGATCGGATCTGTCCGCTGTCAACGAACTCCTCCAAAATCCGCCAGACAGCCCTGTTTCTTTCCGAGCTTTCCAGCGGGTGATGGATCAGGTACAAGTCAATATAGTCTACCTGTAATTTCCGCAGACTGGCTTTTACGCTTTCGCTTACTTTTTCGTCATTCCCAGAGTATTCCGGTGTATTCGGGATCTTGCTCGTCACGAAGAATTCCTTGCGGTCAATATCCGTTTCCTGAAGCGCTTTCCCGACTAAGTCTTCATTGCGATAAGAAATCGCGGTATCGATCAAACGGTAGCCTAATTCAAAAGCGGAGTGCAAAGGCGTTGTGTCGCCGGTCAGTTCGCCATTATAGTTATTCGCCACTTTGCCAAATGTATTTGTCCCGGTGCCGATTACCGGTATTTCGATGTTATTATTCAGTTTGAAGGGTATCATATAAAACCTCTCTAAAAACTTTTGTTGTTGCAATCCATATACTTTATCTTATAGGTATTTTAAAGAGTGGTCAAGGCAGTGGGATTGGCGACTGTTACAATCCGATTTTTGGCGCAGGGCTTATTTGACGCGGTGTGGGTATAATGACAAACTCGGAGAACCTGTAGAACTTCTTCTCGACGCATGCGGCTGTTGAAGCATAGCAGTGTATGAATTATCTTACTTGTCCAATCCAAACGCATATTTTTGCTTTTCTGAAAAATAACTCGTAAAATCCTCGATAAAATAAGCCCGGCGGCTGTAAGTTCCACTGTGGTCAATCTGGCGCCTGATTTCTCCCTGATATTCGGCTGAATCCTCATTCAGCGGCATCCATGAAATGAGGCGATAATTTGCCGTGTTCGGAATGAGCGTACTTAGTTCCAGCATCCATAAGAGCGTTCCATCCTGCCTGAAAAACGGAACGGGCAATCCAAAAGGTTGCTGGTAACTATCAATTTTCTCAAGACTGGACTTCCACATTTCATTGAATCGGTGCGTTCCTTGTAATAATTCCATCATCGCCAAATAGCGTTTATCCTGGTTTTGGCGAAATTCCTCTGTTTCTCTGTAGAATTCATTGAGTTGTATTTGATAATATGCCTCACTGTATGGACCGCGCAGCGAATATCGTAAGCTTTGAGGCGAGTACTTAGGATTTCCTCCCCGACTGGCCGTAAGCCGGTGCCACCATCCCCAGTATTTCATGTCTTCCTCGCTGTACCCAGCCAAAGCCATCTCATAACTGGTGGAAGCCCGGATGCACCAATATTCATCTACAACGAAGCAGAACGCAGGCCAATTTGAAAAATGTTTTTTCCAGTCTTTGGCGAATGAAAAATTCTTTTCCCGTTTTCCTTCCTGAATCTCCAGATCATGCAGCAGTCGTTTTAATTGCAGCCGATTCTTTACTGGGATGTCTGGATACAAAGTGACCAATCGACGTAATTCTGAGGTGGTGAGCACTTTCATGGTGCGATGAGAATGTTCTCTGATAAACCATTCTACAATTGCCGTCAGACGGTCTCCGCGCAATTCAGGTGTATTTCCACTGACTCTGCGGGCGGATTCTCCTTCGCTTGTCCACTGTTTGAAAGATTTTTCTCCAATTTCGCCCAGGTTCGGATAAAGCTTATTAAGTTCTGCAAGAATTGTTTTATGAGCCACCCCGCTCTTTCTGACCCACCCTGAGAGGATGCTTCCGCTTTCCTGCGCTGCGTCAAGGAATTCAGTTGTTCCGCTTAAGGAACTGAGGTGATCCATTTTTTTACCTCTTCTTTTCCAATTTTTTACATTGACGGGTGTCGAATTGATTTTCTATAATAACGACACTTTCAATTCTATTTTATCCGCATTAATAAATTTAGTCGGATTGCATAGAGGGACGGGGCATACATAATAGCTGAGTTATGATCCCCGAAATGATTGGCGAAATTAATTAGAGGAGATAAAGATGAAAAAAATACTTGTATTGCTTCCGGTAAAGGAAGAACATAAGCGGCTTTTGGAGGAGAAAGCCCCTTTGGCGAATTTTGTTTATGCTGATG
>CALCQT010000293.1 GCA_937894825.1 uncultured Anaerolineaceae bacterium | reverse complement strand
GCGGCACACAGAAATGCATCAGTGCACCGCCCAGTTTGGGGCCGATCACTTTCAGTGAAGCTGCCGCGGAAGCGCTGGGGAATCGAAAAGTCGGCGTGACCAGCTGGTATCTGGACTTGTCGCTGGTGCAGAAATACTGGGGGCCGGCGCGCACGTATCATCACACAGCCCCGATCTCGGCCAGTTATGCGCTGTATGAAGCGTTGCGGATTATCGCCGAAGAGGGAATTGAAAATCGCTGGGAACGTCATCAAAAGAATGCAGAGTATTTCTGGGATGGGCTGGAAGAAATTGGACTGCATTGCCATGTGGCGCGGGAACACCGGCTGCCCTCGCTCTGCACGGTGGTGGTTCCGGATGGCGTTGATGAAGCCGGCGTGCGAAAAGCGCTGCTGGATGAATACAATATTGAGATTGCCGGTGGGCTGGGCGAATTGAAGGGGAAAATCTGGCGTATCGGGTTGATGGGATATTCCTCACGGAAAGAAAACTTGTTCCTTCTGCTGTCGGCGCTTAAAAAACTGATCTATAAATGATATAAGTGTCAAAAGTAGAAGCGCTTTTTATGATGTCCACCTACGGTGGACCGGACAGGGCACTGCCCTATCCCTACGAGGTACCCGTGTAGGGGAGCGCATCCCCGCCAGGGTGCTTCGCGATGCGCTCCCGCTATGAGCCATTGTGAAGAACAAATTTTTACTTTTAACATTCGAATCATAAGCAGGCGCTTATCGTTTCATAGACTTCTGAAATCCAAACAAGACATACAAAAGGGATTGTGCACAGATATGCACAATCCCTTTTGTCAGAGACCTGATGTTGGTCTTATCCCTTGACGCTTCCCAGCGTGATCCCGCGCACGATGTAACGAGACAGGAAGAGGTACATGATGAGGACCGGAATAATTGCGACGGCGATCAACATATAAACCTGACCGAGATCAAACTTCAGGAAATCCGCGCTGCGGAGCTGGGCGATCAGGATGGGTAGTGTCTTTTTCTCCTTGGAGGTGATGATCAGCGAAGGCAGGAAATAATTGTTCCAGGCGTTGACGAATGAGAAAATCGCCTGTACCGCCAGGGCCGGTTTCATAATCGGCAGCACGATGCTGTTGAACGTGCGGAATTCGGACGCGCCGTCGATGCGGGCTGACTCCACGATTTCGATCGGCAACATGCTTTCCAGATACTGTTTCATAAAGAAAAAGACTGACGCGGAAGCGATGGAGGGCAGAATCAGCGGAACAAATGTGTCCATCAAATTCCATTGACCCATCAGCCGGATCAGTCCAAGTGTGGAAACCTGTGACGGAACCATCATGATCAGCAGGATGAATGTGAAGGCGGCATTGCGGAATTTGAAATTATAGGCGTGGATTCCAAAGGCTGCCAGTGCGGAGAAATAAGTAGATAACAGTGCACTGCAGGCAGAGATAAAAAGACTGTTGCCGATCCCCTGCAGCACAGGCAGGTTCTGATTGGCCATCAGGTTCTTCCAGTTGGTCAGGAATGATTTGCCCGGGAGCAAGGTAAACCCTTTCATAATATCCGGATGGGCCCGGGTGGCGTTGACGATCAGGATATAAAACGAGAACAGACACAGCACAGTCAGGAACAGCAGAACGAGATAGCAGACCGTTCGCTGCAGGCTGAGAATAACGCGTTCGCCGGAGATTTTCCTTTTTGAAAAGAGCATCGATTAAATTCCTTTCTGAGCCTTTTTCCGTTCTCTGGATTCCGCGGTCAGCGACCGGTATACAAAGAATGAAATGATGGCGGTGACGATAAACAGCATCACGGAAAGCGCGCCGGCCATGCCGTAGTTCTTGCTGTATAAGTGTTTGTTGAGGTACATGATCAATGTCATGCTGGTGCGGGCCGGGTTGCCGGTGCCGTTTGTGAAGATCTGTGGGACGTCAAACATCTGGATTCCGCCGATCATGGAAGTCATCAGGACGTATACCAGAATGGGCCTCAGCAGTGGGATGGTCACTT
>CALCQT010000292.1 GCA_937894825.1 uncultured Anaerolineaceae bacterium | reverse complement strand
GACTGAACGATTACGACCGGATCTTCCAAATTCTTTCCGATTCCGGCTATGACGGCTGGGTCAGTATTGAAGACGGCATCAACGGCATGGAAGAGATGAAGGAATCAATCGATTTCCTGAAACGGATGCGGGATAAATATTTCCCGGCATAATGATTCGAGCATGATCCGGAAAATAACATTGATTCGGGTGTCAGAAGTCAAAATTCTCGGGAACGCGATGGTTGTAATTTTTGTCATCTCGACTCAACCATTAACCATGATCCTATAAGGAACCAATCTTATGAAAGCTGTTGTTAAATACGACCATCAGGATAATTGCGTAGAAGTGCGGGATATGCCGGCGCCGGTCATCAATCCCGACCAGGTTTTGATCCAGGTCGCCGCCGTCGGTGTGTGCGGCAGTGATATTCACATGTGGCACGAACATCAAAGCTGGAAAATTAAGATACCCGTCATCCTTGGGCACGAATTTTGCGGGACGATCGCTGAGGTTGGCAGGAATGTGCATGGATTTCAACCGGGAGAGCGGGTAGCGGTTGAGACGGCCGCGTCCGTTTGCAACGAATGCGTTTTCTGCCGGTCGGGTAATTACAATTTGTGCCCGAGCCGTCTGGGATACGGCAATCTGATCGACGGCGCCATGGCTGAATATGTCGCGGCTCGCCCGCAAATCCTGCACCGTATTCCGGAAAATGTCTCCTTTGAACAAGGCTGCCCTGGCGGAGCCGATCTGCGTCGCCAATCGCACGGTGCTTGAAGTGTCGAATGTCAAACCCGGTGACCTTGTCGTCATCCAGGGTGCGGGAGCCATCGGCATCCTTTGCATGCTGATGGCGAAGATCTCCGGAGCCGGAACCATCATTATGACGGGAACCGGCATCGACAAGCATCGTCTGGAAATTGCCCGGCAGCTCGGCGCGCATCACACCATCAATATTCAGGAAGAAAATCCGCTTGAGCTGATCCGCTCTCTGGGTGACGGATACGGCGCGGATTTGGTGGTGGATTGCACCGGCGTCAGCGCCGCGCTGCAGCAGGCGATGGAATTTATCCGCCCGCTGGGAACCATTACAAAGGTCGGCTGGGGGCCGCAGCCGATGAACTTCTCACTGGACCCATTGGTGGCCAAAGCCGCCCGCATTCAGGCCTCTTTCAGTCACACCTATGGCACCTGGGAACGCACACTGACTTTGATCAGTTCCGGTCTGCTGGATCTGGAACCGATTCTGGGCGGCGTCTACCCCATTGAAGACTGGAAAACCGCATTTGAACAAATGGAGTGCGGAAATCATATCAAATCTGTCATAAGGATCAAATAATATGGAACCGATCATTCAAGTTTCACTGGATTTAACCAATATTGATGAAGCGTTGGCAGTGGCACAAGCGGCTGTAAACGTGGGGGTGGATTGGCTGGAAGCCGGAACCCCGCTGATTCTGGCGGAAGGGCTGCACGGCATTCGGGCGCTGCGCAAACAATTCCCGGACAAGCCGATCGTCGCGGATCTGAAAACCATGGATGGCGCGGGGCTGGAAGCGGAAATGATGTTCCAGGCCGGAGCAAACTTCGTTGTGGTGATGGGGCAGGCTCATGACGCTTCGATCATTGAGCAAGTCAAAATGGCAGCCAAATACAATGGGAAAGTCATGTGCGACGTCATGTTATGCGAAGATAAGCCGGCCCGGGCCAAACGCGCGGAGGAATTAGGCGTTGACTACATCATCGTCCACACCGGCTTTGACGAACGGAACATGATCAGCGGTCTGAGCCCGCTGAACGATTTGCAGCCGGTCCTGGATGCGGTGAAAATTCCCGTTCAGGCCGTCGGCGGATTAAGTATTGAACAGGCAATCCAAACGGTAAAAATGGGTGCGGAAATTGTGGTGTTCGGGGCGCCGTTGGTGATCAGCGGAACCGAATTCAAACCAGCCGACCCGGATTTTGAATCGGTCCTGCATCGGATTGTTGACAGCGTTAAAGCGGTAAAAGTCGGAGAGAAATAAGCGGGAAGACGGATATTCGGACTGTCCTTCCAAACGCAGGGCAATCCGGCATCCATATATCGGTGAATCATTCATCGCTGACGAAAGAACAGGAACCTTATGAAAGCATTCGTTTATCAGGGCGCTTATAACATGCCGCTGGAAAATGTTGAAACCCCGGTTCCGGGAGAGCACGAAGTTTTGATCGCGGTCCGCTCCGTCGGGATTTGCGGCTCGGACGTACATGGCTACCGCGGCACCACCGGACGACGGAAACCGCCGATCATCATGGGACATGAACTCAGCGGGACAGTCGAAAAGGTCGGAGCGAGCGTCTCTGCATGGACGCCGGGAGACCGTGTTGTGGCTAATCCATTGCTGACCTGCGGCGTCTGTGAAAACTGCCGCAGCGGCAGGCCGAATATTTGTTCAGACCGGCATTGCCTGGGCGTCGATATGAACGGCGCGTATGCGGAGTACGTCTGCGTGCACGAAAAAATGGTATACCAGCTTCCCGAGGGATTAAGTTTTGATCAGGGCGCGATGGTGGAACCATTGGCCGTAGCGATGCGCGCAGTTAATCTGACGCCCTTCCAGTTAGGCGAAAAAGTCGTCATAATCGGCGCCGGGACCATCGGTCTGCTGACTTTGTTGGCAGCCCGTATGCGGGGAGCCGGTGAAATCATCCTCACCGACACAAACGGTTATCGGCTGGAACGGGCGAAGAAATTGGGCGCCGATTTCGTCGTCAACGCTGTGGAAACCGATCCGGTGCAGTTCGTAAAGGATTGGACCAATGGCGCCGGCGCGCCCGCGGTGATCGAAGCGGTGGGTGTCACGCAAACAGCGAACCAGTCGCTGTTCATGACCAAAAACGGCGGGAACACCACCTGGATCGGGAACTCGCAACCGGAAATTCAAATTAACATGCAGCAAATTGTGACCCGCGAATTGAACCTGCGCGGCACCTACGGTTTCGCTAATGAGTTTCCGTCAGCACTGGAGACGATCCGGTTAGGCAAAGTGGATCCAATCCAGCTGGTGGAAGAAAAAATCCCACTGGATGGGACGGGAAAAATGATTGACGATCTGGCGAATGGATCTGTCGGTTTTATTAAAGTGATTGTTAATATATAATGGAATTATATTTCAACAATCGTTACCGGTTTACAGAATAGATAAGAGAAAAAGAATATTCAGACGAATCTTCGGATAATTTTATTTATTAGGATAAGTGGAATAAGAATGTCAAAAGTACCATTTTGTTTATCAACGATCTCGCACGTAGGGGCGATCATCGTGAAGCACCCTGGCGGGGATGATCGCCCCTACAAGGGATACCGTTTAATACTTTTGATACCCACATCTTTTATGAGCGGACCATAAGAACGGGATTGGGATGAACGGAGAGTCCATTGAGATTGCTGCCTCTATTAAATGAACCGTTCATCTTAAAAATAAAAAAGGAGTGTTCAAGATGTATAAAAAGATGAGTTTGTTTTTGTTAGTCGTGTTGCTGCTCTCCTCTGTAATGGTTGTATCCGCACAGGATAAACCATTTGAGGGTCAAACCATTCGGGTTGTTTTGAGCAACCATGCCTGGACAGATGCCGTTGCGCCGATGATCCCTGAATTTGAAGCATTAACAGGGATTAAAGTCGAATGGGAATCCTATGGCGAAGAACAGCTAAATCAGAAATTGACCACCGAATTTATTGCCGGCAATGCCGGCGTGGACGTTTTCATGACGCGGCCGCTGCAGGAAGGCGCGAATATGGAAATGAACGGCTGGTATCAGGACCTTAATGAATATGCTGCTGACGACGCTGAGTTCGATCTGGCCGACTTCACTGAAGCTTCCCGCGGCGCCACCACGTTCAGCGGCACACTGACCGCGATCCCGCTGGTGACGGAACAGGAAATCCTGTACTACCGGAAAGACATCCTTGAAGAAAAAGGCATCGCCGTCCCCACCACATTGGACGAACTGTATGCGGCCGCGGAAGCTCTGAACGATCCTGCCAATGAATTCTACGGCTTTGTCGCCCGGGGCCAGCGCAGCCCGCTCGTGACCCAGCTCTCCGCTTATGTTTACAGCTATGGCGGTGACTGGTTCGATCGCGAAACCTATACCGCGACATTAAACACCCCCGAGACATTGGCGGGTATTGAGATGTACAGCTCCCTGCTGAAGAACTTTGGCCCTCCGGGCGTTTTGAACATGCACTGGGCGCAATGTATTGGTATCTTCAACGAGAAGAAAGTCGCGCTCTACACCGATGCTTCCTCTCTCTACCCCAACCTGCTGGATCCGACCAAATCGGACGTTGCCGAAGTGACCGGCGTCGCCGTGTTCCCGGCCGGGCCGGAAGGTTCAGTGACCTATGACATCACCGCGTGGGGCCTCGCGATGTATGCCGATTCGGAAAATAAGGATGCCGCGTGGGAATTCATCCGCTGGGCGACCGGTAAAGAAAATTCACTCTTCATCCAAGGCGAAAAAGCGCAGCAGTTGGCTCGCACTTCCGTTTGGAACAATCCTGAAGGCATCAAATCCTTCCCCGCGGACTGGGCTGCGGCAGTGGCAGCTTCCGTTGGCGCCCGCAGTTATGACCGTCCGCTAATGACAGCCGTCACGGAAGCCCGTGACATCATCGGTGGTGTCGTTGTGACGGCCATTGAAGGCGGTGATTTCAGAGCGGCCGCTGAAGAGGCCAACGTTCAATTCCAGGCATTGCTGGATCTTGAAAAATAAGGATCTCTCCTTCCTGTAACAAAACTGTTTTCATGCCCGGATGTTTCCTGATTTCGGAAACATCCGGGCACAATCTACCGGATCGTAACAGATCTTTCCTGATTAGATGAAAGTGAAACACCAGATCAGCAACACGAAGGTTGGTGGGAATTTGTTTTCCCGGAAAATGGTTAAGGTATCAAAAGCAAAAAACGTCCTCAGCACGATCAATCTATGGTCCTTGACAATTTGATTCGATACCGTTTCATTATTTAAGGAAGAAATAAATGTTATCTCGTTGGATCGATAAACATGAAAAATGGATTTTTCCGCTGCCCGCAGTGATATTCATTATTGTATTGATGGTATTTCCCATCTTATACACGGTATGGAATTCCTTAACAAACTGGACGCTGACATCAAGACTCCCGACCATGTTCGTCGGCTTTAACAACTATATTCAACTTTTTACAGCAGATCCACGCTTTATGGCGTCCATTGGCCGGACCTTCGTTTTCACATTCGGCTGTCTGATCGTTCAGATGATCCTCGGCGTGGGGGCCGGCTTGCTGATCGACGCCAAAGAATATCGCGGAAAAAGAATTGTAAATTCCATTTTATTGCTGCCAATGATGGCAACACCGGTGGCTGTCGCAATGGTCTGGCTCCTGATGTTCGAGCCGACAACCGGCGTCCTGAATTACCTCTTGAAACAGGTCGGGCTGCCGGCATCAAAATGGCTGTCCAGCAGTTCAAGCGTCATCCCGACCCTGATCCTGTTGGATAGTTGGGAATGGACGCCATTAATCATCCTGATCACACTCGCCGGGCTGGCCACGCTGCCCACCGATCCTTTTGAATCCGCCAGGGTGGACGGCGCAAATACCTTTCAGATCATCTGGCATATCACGCTGCCGATGTTGGCGCCGACGATCAGCGTCGGAGCCCTGCTGCGTTTCATCGACTGCTTTAAAACCTTTGACATTATCTATGCCACAACCGGCGGCGGACCGGGATATGCCTCCGAAACTTTGAATATCTATACGTATCAGAACGCTTTTTATTACTTTAAATTCGGTTATGGCTCTTCATTATTAGTAATTTTCTTTTCAATTGTTTTGGGCTGCGTTCTGTTTGTGACCTACACAAGAAAGAAGCTGGAGGTCTAAATGAAAAAAGATCGTTCATTGACCGCACGAAACGTTCAGAAGACCATTTCGACCATCATTTATGTGATCGCGATGCTGATCCTGCTGCTGGTATTCCTGCTGCCTTTTTTCTGGATGGTTTATTGCTCTTTCAAAACCCCGATTGAACTTTCGAAATTACCGGTAAACTGGCTGAAAGGCCTCACGACGGACAATTACGGGAAAGTTTTCGTTCAGCAAAACTTCTTCAAATTCATTAAAAACAGCTTGATCGTCGCCGCCGGCTCCACCTTTTTCGGGTTGCTGATCGGGCTGCCCGCCTCCTATTCCATCGCCAGGCACAATCAAAAGAAAATATCGATGGTCATTCTGATCAGCAGAATGGTCCCCGGCATCACGTTCCTGCTGCCTTTATACATTATGTTCCGCTCGCTGAACATGGTCGACACCTATTCGTCGCTGATTCTGGCCCACATGCTGGTCGGGCTGCCGTTCATCGTCTGGATCATGGTGCCATTTTTTGAGAGCATCCCCAGCGAACTGGTCGAGGCGGCCATCGTGGATGGCGCCAGCTCGCTGCGCACTTTTATCCGGATCATTCTGCCATTGTCTGTCCCCGGGATTGTGACGGCGTCGATTCTGTCCTTCACTTTCTCCTGGAATAACTTCATGTTCTCCATCGTACTGGCCAGTAACAAGACCCGCACTGTGCCGGTCGCGATTTACAATTTCATCTCCTACGCGTCCATCGATTGGGGCGGGCTGATGGCCGCGGCGACCGTGATCACGCTGCCGATCCTGATCCTTGCCATCGTGACCCAGCGCTATGTGATCCGCGGCATGACGGCCGGTGCAGTCAAAGG
>CALCQT010000291.1 GCA_937894825.1 uncultured Anaerolineaceae bacterium | reverse complement strand
AGTTCAGACGTGTGCTCTTCCGATCTACCGTAGCAATGGCTTGGGCGTCAGTGAAGTTGTGTTTCAGATCGCCGGGGACAATCGGATTGTTGCCGAATTCCCGGGCATGACGAACACCGAAGAGGTCCTCGCCACACTGAAAGGTACCGGCCTGCTCGAGTTCGTGGATACGGGCGATACGTATCTTCTTGAAGGAACAGCGGTCAAGACGGACCACACCGTTTCCGGCAGCGGAGAAACCGCAGCGTCGGAAGCCAATCTTCCTTCGGACGCTGCTTCCGTTGACGACCCGGCCAATCCATCGGAACCTGCCAAAGATGAAACCGTTTATCACACCATCCTGACCGGAGCCGAACTGCAGAACGTAAACGTTCAGATGTACAACAACACGCCGGTAGTTGCTTTTGAACTGAAAACCGACGGCGCCAAAATTTTCTCGGATTTCACCTCCGCCAACATTGGGAAGTATCTGACCATTGTTCTGGACGGTCAGGTTGTCTCCAGCCCGCGCATCAACGATGCGATCACAGACGGACAGGGCGTCATCAGCGGGAACTTCACCATCGACACCGCCAATGCGCTCGCCATCCAGTTGAAATACGGCGCTCTGCCGGTTCCGCTCAAGATCGTCGAATATAAAATGATCGGCGCTACACTGGGTGAAGACAGCCTGCAGAAAAGCCTGCTGGCCGGCATCATCGGCCTTTCGTTGGCTGCCGCCTTTATGCTGATTTATTACCGTCTGCCCGGTTTTGTGGCAGTGCTGGCCATCCTCTTCTACGGCGCTGTGACACTGGCACTCTACAAACTGATCCCTGTCACCCTTTCGCTGTCCGGTATCGCAGGCTTCCTGCTCACCACCGGCGGCGCCTTTGACGCCAACATCCTGATGTTCGAACGCTTGAAAGAGGAACTGCGCAGCGGAAAAACCATCAGCCAGGCTGTCACGCTTTGCTGGGATCGCGCCTGGTCTTCGATCCGTGACTCCAACATCGCCACGATCATCACTGCCGTGATTCTCTTCTATTTCGGATCTTCTTTCGGCGCAACGATCGTGAAAGGCTTTGCTGTTTCCCTCCTGCTCGGTGTGCTGATCAGTATGTTTACCGCGTTCTTTGTCACCCGGAACCTGCTTCACTATTTCACAAAAATCGTTAAGCCGGAAAACCAGGGTCCATGGTTCGGTGTCTAAAGGAGGAAACACGATGAAATTTAACATCTTATCAAAACGCTATTGGTATTTCGGATTTTCTTTGCTCCTGATCCTGCCTGGCCTCGTTCTGCTGCTTGTCAAAGGTATGCCCATGGGGATCGATTTCACTGGCGGAACCATGATGGAACTGCAGTTCTCGGAAGGGAAGCGTCCGGAACGTGAAGAATTATCGGAAGTAACACAGGATTTTGGTTTGGAAGCCACCGTCGTCACCTCGGGCGACCGCAATCTGATTATTCGCACGCCTTTCTTGACGGACGATCAGATCCGCGCGTATGTAGCCTTTATCGCGGATAAATACAGCGAAGATCCGAATACGCTCCAGTTCAGCATCAGCAGCGTGGGACCATCCATTGGGCAGGAAGTCGCCGGACGGGCGGCCTTCGCGGTGATTGCCGCGGCAATCGGCGTTGTGCTCTATATCTGGTTTGCTTTCCGCTCCATCCCCAATTCACTGCGCTACGGTATCTGCGCGATTATCGCCATGCTTCACGACAGCCTGATCGTCATCAGCCTGTCTGTCTTCGGACAATATTGGGGCTGGCAATTCACCTCGCTGACTCTGACCGCGCTGTTGACCGTTATCGGATTTTCTGTTCAGGACAAGATCGTCGTCTTTGACAGAATCCGCGAGAACACCCGTATCCTGAAGAAGGTGGATTTCGAGACGCTGGTGAACCACTCCATTGTCCAAACGCTGGAACGGTCCATTAATACCCAGTTGATGACCTCCGAATTCATGCTGCTTTCACTGGCACTGCTCGGCGGCGCGTCATTGCGCGACTTTGCCGTCATTCTGCTGGTCGGGCTGCTGATGGGTACTTACTCATCGATCTTCATCGCGGCTCCGCTGCTGGTCGTGTGGGAAAATCAGGAATGGAAAAACTGGTTCGGAAAAAACAAAAAAACGCAGGCTGAAGCCTGAAATAATCGGTTGTAAAAGAAAAAGACCTCGCATCATGATGTGGGGTCTTTTTCTTTTACAGTCAAATTAAAAATGCCAAAACTGTTAATTCTTTATTAGAAAGCACGTTCCGGGACAGAATCCCGGCCAAAATTGACTATAATGGATCAGGAATTTGATTTATAAAATTCCGCCCAAAAATACATGGAGTGAAATCTAGGACTGACTCGAACCCAACCATCCCTCAAGAGCAGGCTTTTAAAGCTGAAACAAAACAATTACTGGATATTCTCATCAATTCACTTTATTCCGATCAGGATGTCTTCCTGCGGGAATTAATTTCCAACGCGTCGGACGCAATCACCCGGCTGAATTTCGAGATGCTGACCAATCACAACATCGTCGACCCGGACACCGCACCAGCCATCCGGCTTTACCCGGACAAAGAAAACGGCACGCTGAAAATCGTCGATAATGGCATCGGCATGAACGCCGATGAACTGGCGGAAAACCTCGGCACCATCGCCAAATCCGGCGCGCGCGGGTTTCTGGAAGCCGCCAAAGAAAAGAATGCCGGCAGCGTGAACGACCTGATCGGTCAGTTCGGCGTCGGTTTTTACGCCGCCTTTATGGTGGCCGAGTGGATTGAGGTGACCTCCCGCTCATTCCGCCCCGAGGACAAAGCGGCCCAATGGCGCTCCACCGGCAGCGGCAGCTTCACCGTCACCGATGCGGACAAGACCAGCCGCGGCAGTGAGATCCTGATTAAATTAAAAGAAGATGCCAAAGAATATGCGGAAGAATTTAAACTGCGCGACGTCATCCGTAAACACAGCAACTACATTCCCTATCCGATTTATATCGGCGACGCGGAGGAACGGGTCAATGCCGAAACCACGCTCTGGCGGCAAAGCCCGTCGGAACTGAAAGATGAAGATTACGAAAAGTTCTACCAGAGCTTCACGCTGGATTTCGAAAAACCGCTGAACCGCCTCCACCTTTCCATCGACGCGCCTTTCCAGATGTACGCGCTGTTATTCATCCCGTCCAAACCGGAACGCACCATGTTCTCACTGCGGAAAGAGGATGGCTTGCAGCTATTTGCCCGGAAAGTTCTGATTCAGGATTACTGCACCACCCTGCTGCCGCGCTATTACCGTTTTATCGAGGGCGTCATCGACTCCGAAGACATCCCGTTGAACGTCACCCGCGAGACCATGCAGGCCAACCGCGTGATTCTGACGCTGAAAAAGATCCTGGCCGGGAAAGTCACCGATCTGCTGAAAAAATGGGGCACAGACGACAAAGAACAATATGCCGCCTTCTGGAAAAAGTTCGGCGTCTTCATCTGTGAAGGGATCGTGACCGAGCCCGAAGCGAAGGACACGCTGGTCCCGCTGCTGCGCTATTATTCACTCAATCACGGCGATGAATATATCTCGCTGTCCGATTATGTGCTGGAGATGAAGCCGGGGCAGGATAAGATCTACTATATTCTGGGCGAAAACCGGGACACGTTGCGCAACAGTCCGCACATCGAGACACTTAAGCAAAAAGGTATGGATGTACTGCTGCTGGCCGATCCTTTTGATCCGTTCGTCGTCACCAATCTGGAGAAATTCCAGGATTTCAGCCTGGTCAACGCGGCAACGGAGAAGTTCGGCGAAGACGTTGATAAAAAGGACGAGGAGAAGGCAAAGGAACCGGCGCTGGACGAAACCATGTCGCAGAATCTGGTCCAACGCTTCAAAGACGCGCTGGGAGAAGAAGTTGCCGACGTGCGGACAACCGACCGCCTGGTGGAGTCACCGGCTCGCCTGACCGACGCGGAAGGGGCGCTCTCGCCTGAGATGCAGAAGATGTACCACCTGATGCAGCAGGATTTCAGCGCGCCGAAGAAAGTTCTGGAGATCACCCCATCCCACCCGCTGATCACGCGTCTGGCAGGACTGGAAGACGGCGACCTCGCCACACAGATCATTCAACAGGTCTACGACGGCGCCAGGATCATGGAAGGCGAGACGCTGGATCAATTCACCATGCTGAACCGGGTGCAAAAAATGATCATCAGCCTGTTGGATCAGCAGAAATCATAGTCATCTGACAGAATCGGGGATATTTTTTTTGCGCTAAGCGCAAAAAAAATATCCCCGATTGATTCGAGTGTCAAAAGTATCATTTTGTTTATT
>CALCQT010000290.1 GCA_937894825.1 uncultured Anaerolineaceae bacterium | reverse complement strand
GCAAAGATGAATCATTCGGCTGAAGCGGTTTTCGGATATGGCAGCGCCGACCGGACAAAGCTGCTGTGCGATCCGGAACTTTTTGATATCCTGGCGCAGGCCTTTTCAGCCGGCCGGCTGGATGGGAAGCGCGTGCTGCTGGTCATTCCGGATGGCACCCGAACCATGCCGATGGGACGTTTCTTTAAGGCCATCCATGCGCTTTTACACGGTGTTGCAGCGCAGCTGGACGTCATCATCGCGCTTGGCACGCACCGACCAATGACCGAAGCCGAAATCTGTGCCCACCTGGGATTTTCCCAGGCCGAACATCGTGAACGCTACCCGGACGTCCGCTTTTTTAACCACACCTGGGACGACCCCGCCAGTCTCTATACCGTCGGCACTTTCGGCGCGGAAGTTTTTCGCGAGCTGTCGCTGGGAACCATCAACCAACCGATTCCGGTCGCGGTCAACAGAATCATCCTGAATTACGACGTATTGATGGTGTGCGGGCCGGTGTTCCCGCATGAGGTGGTCGGATTTTCAGGTGGCAGCAAATATTTCTTTCCGGGGATCGGCGCGCCAGAGTTCATTCACGCCACTCATTGGACCGCCGCGGTGCAGTCCTGCCGTGAGACGATCGGCCGGATGGACACGCCGATCCGGGCGCTGATCGAAACAGCCGCAGACTGGCTTCCGCAGCAGAAGATCTATTGCTGCGCAGTCGTTCGGAGCGAGGGCGTCTACGGATTGTTCGCGGGCGCCCCTTTTGCCGCCTGGCAACAGGCCGCGGCACTGTCCCGAAAAGTTCATATCATGTATATCGACCGGCCCTTCAAAACCGTTTTCGCCGAAATCCCGCCGATTTATGAAGATATCTGGACCGCAGGGAAAGGGATGTTCAAGCTGGAACAGGCTGTTGCGGACGGCGGCGAATTGATCCTTTACGCACCCTGGATCAACAGCCTCTCGCTGACCCATGGCAGCTACCTGGAGGCGATCGGGTATCATTGCCGGGATTATTATATTCAGCAGTGGGATCGCTATCAGGGCGTCCCCTGGAGCATTTTGTCGCACTCGGTGAATGTGACCGGGGCGGGCAGCTTTGAGGATGGTGTCGAAAAGAAACGGATCTCCGTCACGCTGGCGACGGGCATTTCGGAGGAGCGCTGCCGGAATGTCGACCTTAAATATCGGGATCCCCAGGGATTGGATCCCGAATCGTTCAAAAACCGCGCAGCGGAAGGTTGCCTGTCCGTTCCCTATGCCGGAGAGACACTGTATCGGCCCTCTGAATAGAGCTCGAGGCATATTTATTTAATCGAAACTTAAGAATTTCCTGCTAACCCGTAGTGATGGATTTTCGCATGATCAGCGGTTTTGCAGGGATATTTTTTATTTCCCATCGCTATGAATGAAATTTCTGAAACAAAAAAGAGATCAGAAACGTTAATATAGAAGTACGATCCGGATGTATCCGCAATCGGGTGTGCGGGGTAAAATATACCTCGTGATTTTTACGGATCAGGGGTTTTATGGTACGATTGAAGTTTGAAAAAACGAAAAATAAGCTTGAAAAAAGACTCCCCCGGCGAGAGGGTTGGGGTGATATGAGGAGAACATTATGATGAAAAACACAATGATGCGTTGGCTGACCATGCTGCTGCTTCTGACGGTGGTTTTGACCGTCACAGCCTCGGTTGACGCCGTCACCTTCACGACCACTGCGGGGTGTAAAAACTGGCTGGGAGAGGGGATCGAATACCAGACAGGGGATATTTCCATCACCAATCCGACCGCAGAAAAATTCCGCGGGCAGATTCAGGTGCAAATTATGACTCCCACGCCAACTACTACACTATGGGAAACTCATGGCACTCCTGCCACAGAAACTGTCCAAGCAGTTTATCTGTATGCCGCCTCAGATGGGAAACAGTATCAGTGTCAACAGTTGGAAACCGATGGAAAAAACAATACGTTCAGTTGTAACAGTTTTCCCTCTGGCGCCGTAATCAAATCGGTTCACGTCCGCTTTATACCACAATACAGCGGTACTGCACCAGATTATGTGCTCAATTACGGTGATTACACGATAAAAATCGTTGAACGGGATACACCGGCCAATGAACTGCTGAGCGGAACTGCCAAAGTTGATGCCGCCGCGACTGCCTGCGCGCAGAATCAGGGAACAGGCACTTTCTCACCCGAATCAGGGAAAAATGCCTTTATTTATTCAACAGGAACTTGTGCAACACCTGTGTTTCCAGGTGCTCAGCCAATTAAGTTTGTTGAAAACACCACAAGTCCCTTCACGATCGTCAGCTTTCCGTTAAATGAAAAGATTGATCCTAAACAGTTTAAGTTAATCAGCTCATACGGAACGACATTGTTTGACTACGAAGTGGAATTTGAATTCCAGGACAGTAACGCTACTCCTCAGACGTTTACGATAAAGTATGAGTTTAAAAACGGAGCCAAAGAAGGTGTACGAATATCCGTTACACCAAATGATACTGATTGGACAACAAGCTTTATATATCCACTCAAATTAACGGGTGGAACAATAACAATCGATCCAATAGACACACTGGCAGCTGCAGCATTGCCCACACAAGCAGACTTCTCATTTCAGTTTTACTACCAAAACTTTGATCCGAACTTGGGCTATGAGAACTCCATGTTTCACTTCACTCGTCGGATGAGCGTTCAGTTTGCCAATCAATGCGATACAATCTCTGAAACCGTTGCCTATGCTGTTTCTTCCGTAGCCTATGACTACTGCAAATCCACAGGTCAATCATTTAGCTTGCCTTTTATAAAAAGTACCGGTGAAGGGATTATTATTTCCGGGGCAAATACGGAGATTACTCCTGAAGATAGAACAGATGGCTCTCGTCCAGATGCCAAGAATGTCTATTTTATGACGCGAAGATGCTCAGATGCTTCCTGTAATACCTATGCTGACAGCGAGGGTGCTTATGTTTCCAGTGTTACAGTCAGTGACGGTTGGGCAACTGAGACGACTTATGGAACTGCGGGAACCAGTTTGAATACACTTTCCAGAATACCAATGCACGTATTTGAAAATTCGTCTACTTTACATGAGTTTACGCTACGCAGAATTACATTGGTCGCAACTAAACCAGGAACTTATGTCATCAGTGCATTTAAAGGTGCCGAAAACGGAACAATGTATGGAGCGAGCGATGGCAAGCTCCTGCTCTACATCACCATCCCGCAGGTCGATTCGGAAAATGCCTGCTACACCCCCGGGAACGCCGGCCGTTTTGACGCGGCCTGGAACGGTTGTAATGAGGATTTCGACACCGAAGTGATCGAATTCAAGGCTCAGAACGAAAAATACGCCTTCATTTCGAACTATTCGAATAAGACGCTGACCTTCCCGCTGGACGCAGCCGTTTCCAGCATGCCCACCGCGATTGAAATGAGCGAACTCTACTGCGAATGGCAGGTACTGGCGGAAGGCTACTCCACCAGTGGTGGCGAGTGTAATCCCAAATACGTCACCGTCCCGCCCTATGCCCGCGCCATCGTCACCGGCGGTAAATTCGTTCTCAGGCAAAAGCCAAAAGTTGGCGATGGTGACGAATATACCATTGTGTACCGTCGTTCCGATACCGGTAACCAGATGCAATTGATCACCAGGTCGAAGATCAATTGCACCTGGTTACCGGTATCGGAAC
>CALCQT010000289.1 GCA_937894825.1 uncultured Anaerolineaceae bacterium | reverse complement strand
ATGTATTCAAACAGAAAAAGACTGTGGCGCCCTCAAAAATGGGTGTTCGCTTTTCAGTACAGATTCCCGGTGATTTTGAGCAACGTGTCTGGCTGGATCATTCGGTTCAGGAAGCGTATGGAGCTTTTGTAAAGAAAAAAAGTAGAGAAAAAGAAAGACGATTATGCTATATTAGTGGCCAGAATATTCCCTTTGTTGTAAAACATCCGAAAAACATTAATTCTGCCGCTGCGAATGCAAAATTAATTTCAGCAAATGATGGTGATAATTTTACCTATCGAGGAAGATTTTCTTTGCCAGAACAAGCATTGAGTGTGGGCTATGAAACCTCTCAAAAAGCACATCAGGCCTTGCGCTGGTTGATCGCGGATCGGGGAATAAAGTGCGGTTCGCAGGCAATTGTCACCTGGGCCATTGATTCTCAGATAAAAGTCCTGAATCCATTTTTAGGTAGTTCCGAAATTCTTGAAGAAGCACATCAATCAGACAACTTAGAAATTTATGAGGATACATATCGATCGGAAAATGACGAATTAATTGAAGCGAGAGGTGTCACAGAATATGATTATGCCAAAAGACTGGCAGCAGCGATCCGCCAGGGAAGAAATAATCGTCTGAACAGGCATCGTAAAGTGGCTATTATTGCGTCAGATGCTGCCACTACAGGAAGACTTTCCATAACTTTTTATCAGGAATTACAGGAAGATGAGTATCTGGAGCGTATTGCAGTTTGGCATGAGAGCTGTAAGTGGCACTTATGGATTCGTTCAAAAGATCAGGAAGAAAATAAAAAATCTTTTATTCGTATCATCGGGACACCCTCGGTAGACAAAATAATTGACACGATTTATGGACGGAGAGCTAAAGGAGAAGACGAATCTTTCCTAAAACTGAAAAAAACCGCACGGGAACGGCTTCTGCATTGCATTCTGGACGGAGAGAAACTTCCGGTGGATTACGTCAGGAATGCATATGCTCACGCATCAAATCCACTGGCCTTTGAAAGTAATTCTTCAGACGGCGGCCAGAGTTGGTGGACAATATTGGCAGTTGCCTGTGCATTAATCAAAAAATACTATATCGATTATCAGAAGGAGGAATATTCAATGTCATTGGAAAAAGATCGGACAGACCGTGATTATTTATACGGAAGGCTATTAGCGGTTGCAGACAATTTGGAGTCGAGAGCGCTTTGGGAAACTGAAAAAAATCGTACAACGAATGCTCTGCGATTTATGAACGCGTTTTCTCAGCGCCCCAGCCGTATTTGGCCAATTATTATGACTCAATTAGGTCCATATATCACTCGGTTGGGGCCAGATGCAAATTGGCACTTACGGCAAATCAGTGAAATTAGTGACCTGTTTCAATCAGGGGATTTTGAATCCCCCAAACCGTTGAATGAGAGCTATTTGCTGGGTTATTTTTGCCAGCGATATGCTTTGACAAACAAGAAAAAAGATGAAGTTAAGGGAGAAACTGAGAATGAACCTGCAGAATAAGATCGATTTTGCCGTAATTGTGAATGTCGAAAATGCAAATCCCAATGGAGATCCGCTGAACGGAAACCGCCCGAGAACAAATTATGACGGTTTTGGCGAGCTCTCGGACGTTTGTATCAAACGAAAAATCCGTAACCGTTGGATGGACGAAGGCTATTCGGTATTTGTTCAGTCAGATGATAAGCGGCTTGATGACTATCGCAGTCTGAAAGCGCGTGTCGAAGGAATGCTAACGAACACAGAAAGAGCGAATGATATAGAATATCGAAAGCATGCCTGCGAAAAATGGATCGATGTACGAGCGTTTGGCCAGGTGTTTGCATATACAGGTACTGGAAATACAGCGGGTGTCTCTGTTGGCATTCGTGGACCTGTCTCAATCCACCCGGCTTTTTCTGTCGCTTCCGTTGCGGATCGGATCACCAGTACCCAGATTACAAAAAGCGTCAGCGGTGAAGGGGATGGCACGAGAAGAGGTTCAGACACTATGGGGCTGAAGCATCGGGTGGATCATGGCATCTATCTGGTTTTCGGCAGCATAAATCCACAGTTGGCCGAATTAACCGGATTTTCAGATGAAGACGCTGAAGCTATCAAGACCTCTTTGATATCACTTTTCGAAAATGATGCCTCTTCTGCGCGTCCTGAGGGGAGCATGGAGGTGTATCGAGTCTATTGGTGGAAACATGATTCAAAAAGCGGACAGTATTCCTCCGCAAAAGTTCATCGGGCAATTCGGGAACTGGTAAAAGTTAAGGTTCCGGATGCATTAACATACGATGTTGACGATTACATCATTCCATCAAAAGAGGACATGGAATCGATTTTGCCTGGTTTATCGTGTGAAGTGATTGAAGGTATGTAACCAGTTTTCATTATGGAATATTCTGAAAATGATTTGCTGCAACTTTCGGGGATAAGCCATTTTTGTTTTTGCCGCCGCCGTTGGGCATTGATCAACATTGAACAGCAGTGGCATGAAAATGTGTTAACACTTGAAGGACAAGATATGCATAGCCGGGTGGATGATCCCTTCTTTCTGGAAAAGCGGAAGGATGTGGTCATTTCCCGGTCTGTGCCGGTTGTTTCGTATCGGCTCGGCTTGACTGGGATTTGTGATGTGGTTGAGTTTGTTCTTTCAGAGCAAGGTTCTATTCTTTCCGGAAGACAAGGGCGATATTTGCCAAGAATTGTTGAATATAAACATGGCGAAAAGGATCCACGGCAGAGTAATGAACTGCAACTCTGTGCACAGGCTATGTGCCTGGAGGAAATGCTCAGTGTGAAGATCGAGAGCGGATTCCTATTTTATGGAAAAATTCGCCGCAGATCAGAGGTTTTTTTCACGGACGAGCTAAGAGATACGGTGCAAAAGTATTCGGAAGAAATGCATGCGTATTTCAAACGGGGATATACCCCCAAAGTGAAACCGACGAAAGCGTGCCGCTCCTGTTCCTTAGTCGATATTTGTCTGCCGGGATTAGGAAAAAAAGCGCTGGCAGCTTCAAAATATATCCGTACAGAAATTGATTCGGAGTAGAGCCCGGCGGAACTGAATATTGCCAGGAAATAAAAGGATATGGAGCGAGATTAATGAAAAAATTGTTAAATGTTCTATATGTGATGACTCCGGAATCCTTTCTTGCGCTGGATGGTGAAAATGTGCTGGTGAAAAAGGAGGACGAAACCTCAGTGCGGCTCCCGCTGCACAATCTGGAAAACATCGTCACCTTCGGCTACACTGGCGCGAGCCCGGCACTGATGTACGCTTGCGCTGAACGAGACGTTGGGTTGGCTTTTATGACGCCGAACGGTAGATTTCTGGCTCGCGTCAGCGGGAAGGTGCGCGGCAATGTGCTGCTGCGGAAGAAACAATATCGTCTATCAGAGAATGAGGCGGATAGCGTTCCGATTGCCGCCTCTTTTCTGGTGGGGAAACTCTCCAATTGCCGAAAAGTGATCCTGCGCGCGGTTCGTGATCATCCGCTCTCGGTTGACGTCGAACGGCTGGCGGATGTTGCAGGAGATTTGAAGGCATGTATACGCGAAGTGGAGAATTGTGAGACGATTGGATCGCTGATGGGGGTGGAAGGTGGCGCTGCCAAAATTTATTTCAGTGTTTTTGACCAGCTGATTCTTCAACAGAAGGAACATTTCTATTTCCGGGAACGCAGCCGCAGGCCA
>CALCQT010000288.1 GCA_937894825.1 uncultured Anaerolineaceae bacterium | reverse complement strand
GTCGGAATCATACCCAGTTTTCCGCTGATGAACCAGTCCCAGTCACCCATGCCGCCCTGCTGTTCGGCGTTGGGCTGCACATTATCAACCGTGACCCGCTCCACCATATTCTTCACCGCGGCAATGTTTTCCGGTGTGTTCAGCGTAAACGCGGTCTGATCTTCATTGAAGAGACTGCCGCCAAATTGTGCCGAAACTTTAAAGAATTCGTTATAGGTGATGGGAGCAAAAATCCCGAAGGTGTCGTCTCCCAGCGCCCGGATGGCTTTCGCAGCCGCACTGGCGTCTTCCCAGGTCCAGTCGATGGTCGGATAGCTGACGCCGGCTTGGTCAAACAGTTCTTTGTTGTAGATCAGAACGACATTGGAGAAAGAACCGGGCAGCCCATATTGCTTGCCATCCATGTTGAAAGCTGACAAAGCAGTTGGGTTAATCCCGGTCAGATCCACACCGCTGATCTCACGCAGGACGCCTTTGGCGGCATAAGCCGCGAAATTTTCAATGTTCAACTCGAAACTGTCCGGGGCGGTTCCGCCGGCCACCCGGGTCTGCATTTGTGTGAAGTAATCGTTATAGCCGATGGTTTCGATCTTCACCGTGATATTCGGATTCTGTTCGTGAAAAAGCCCGGCCATCTGCTCCAGCGTCTCTTCGTTTCCGCCGGACGCGCTGAAGTTTGTATACGTAATGGTGATATCTTCAGGCTGACTTTGCCACGCGCCAATGCTGAGCAAAAGCAAAAAGGACAATAAAGTTAATACATTTTTTTTCATTTCACCTTCTCCCACAGGTTGGATCCCATTTTATCAAAACGGGCGCAAAAGATTAAACGCTTCACTAATGATAACAAAAGTATTTCATCCTTTTTCATAAATTCAGTCGGCTATTCAGCAAGCAAACAGGAGAATGAGCCGAGTGGATTTATTCCTTTCAATGAAACGTTTAACTAACTGATTTCAGTATAATCCCCTGAATTTCATCTGTCAATGGATTGACGATATTCCTGTTCCATTATAAAATCCTAGCGGTAAAGCGTATAAGAAATACGCTCTCATCCCGAAGAATCGGGCAATTATTTTCAAAACACCAGTCAAAAAAAACGCAGGGCAGGATCCATCCACCGGAATGGCCGGAATGCGTAATCAGCCCTTTAATTGATCAATAATAGGATGAGCCTATTAAGAGAGACAGGAAGACTCTGAAACGGAGTCTTCTTTTTTTTACAAAAATGGACATCATTGAGGCAAAAAATCTTTTCTACACGTACGAAGGCGAAGCAAGCCAAAGATATTCATTGGAAGGCATTGACTTCCGCATGAAAGCAGGCGAGTTCGTCGTATTGCTCGGACAAAACGGCAGCGGAAAATCAACGCTGGCCAAACATTTCAACGGCCTCCTCCCGCTGCAGCAGGGAAACCTTTACATCGCCGGGCTGGATGTGAGAGACCCAGCCAATTTGTGGGATATCCGGCGAAAATGCGGCATGGTATTCCAAAATCCCGACAACCAGTTTATCTCCTCTGTCATTGAGGAAGATATCGCGTTCGGGCTTGAAAATTATGACTTTCCGCCGGAACAAATTGCGGCGGAAGTTCACAAAGCGCTGGCGCTGGTCGGCATGGCGGGATTTGAGAAAAAATCACCCCATATGCTCTCCGGTGGGCAGAAACAGCGTGTCGCACTGGCCGGCGTACTGGCGATATCGCCTGAGATCATTATCTTCGATGAATCAACCGCCATGCTGGACATTCAGGGGCGACAGGAAATCCTGCAGACGATCCAACAGCTTCATCAGGCGGAACACAAATCGATCATCCACATCACGCACCGAATGGAAGAGGCCGTCCTGGCCGATCGCATTGATCTGATGAAAGCAGGCCGGATCGTGGCATCCGGTCCACCGCGCCGCATCCTGGCTGATCTTCCGCTGTTGACCTCGGCAAATCTACTGCCGCCACTGCCGGTAAGGCTATACGAAGACCTGCGAAACGCAGGCATCCATCTGGCGGAATGTCCGCTGACGATCCATGAATTGACGGAGCAGCTATGTCGATTGTCGTAGAGAATGTCAGTTATCGTTATGCGGCCGGCACACCCCTGGAATCAGCGGCGCTGAAACAGATCAGCTTCACCATCCAGCCGGGAGAATTTATCGGCATCCTCGGTCATACCGGCTGCGGAAAGTCCACCCTGATCCAGCTCATCGCAGGGGTTCTCACGCCTGCAACCGGAAGAATCCTGCTGGACGGTAAGGATATTAATCAGCGGGATTTCAAACGGGAGTACTTGCGAAAAAAAGTGGGGATCGTTTTTCAATTCCCGGAACAGCAACTTTTTGAGATGACCGTCGAACGGGATGTCTCCTTTGGGCCCAGACAACTCGGACTGCCGCCCTCCGAGGTGCAAGCCAGAACACGGCAGGCAATCCAGTCGGTCGGGCTCGATTATGAGACTGTCCGCGACCTTTCACCGCTCACACTTTCCGGAGGAGAAAAGCGCCGGGCGGCAATTGCGGGGATTTTGGCAATGGAACCGGAGATATTGATTCTGGACGAGCCGATCGCCGGTCTGGACCCGGTCACGCGGAAAGATTTTATGGCTTTTATCCGGCGGCTTCACCAGGAAGGGAAAACCATCCTCATGGTTTCCCATGATATCGACGAACTGAGCGCTTTTTCGAGCCGGTTGCTCGTGCTGGATCATGGCGAATTGATTCTGGATAACACACCGGAAAAGATATTTGCCGATAAAGCCCGGCTGAGTGAGCTGCGGCTCGGCGTCAGCCAACCCAAAGAAATTGTTGACTCCCTGCGGGAAAAGGGGATCGATTTGCCGTCCGACATTTTCCGCTATGAGCCCCTGCTAACGGCGCTGATCAACCGGTTCGGAGGACAAAACGAATGATGCATTCCGCAATTCTGTCCGGACATTACCTGCCGAATGATACGCCGATCCACCGGCTGAATCCCCGTGCGAAAATCATCAGCTTCTTTACCCTGCTGGCTGTTGTGATCATCACGCGTTCCACGGTTGGGTACACGGCGCTCGGTCTCCTTTTGCTTTCATTGGCCCATCTGTCCAAAACCGGTCCCCGCATCGTCTTCAGCGGTATCCGCCGGGTGGGGCTATTCCTGCTGCTCATTTTCCTGATGAACGCGCTGTTTTTCAATGGCGATCGTCCGCTCTGGGAATATGCATTTTTCCACATTTCGGTGGGTGGAATCGCCCAAGGCGCAAACGTCGCTCTGAAAGTCATCTTCCTGATGGCGCTCAGCAGTATTCTGATGACAACCACGACACCAATGGAAATTACAGACACATTCGCCTGGCTGCTTTCGCCGTTGCAGCGACTCCGCATTCCGGTTCATGATTTCGCGCTGATGATCAGCATCGCGATTCAGTTCATCCCTGTGCTGGCGGAAGAAAGCGAGACCATCATCAAAGCGCAGACCGCCCGCGCGGCCAAACTGGACAGCCCCAAACTGCGGGAAAAAGCCAATGCGTTGCTGCCACTGGTTTTGCCAATATTTATCAGCGCGTTCAGGCGTGCGGATGAACTGGCGCTGGCAATGGAAGCGCGCGGCTTCCGCGGCGGAAAATTCCGGACACGCAAAAGTTCGCCCGGTTTTACCAGGCTTGATTTTGCCGCGCTGACAATCTCTATTGCCTTCTGTGCGGCCGCGGTCATCCTTCATCGCTGAATATTTCGATCCAAACGAAAATCGGAGTCTCGAAACACCCCTGATTTGTCGTTCAAAAACAATAGGAGAAAATTGAAATGTCGAATGTCAAGAAGTTAATCATCACCGCTGTTTGTATCGCTCTGTGTGTCGTTCTCCCGATGGCATTTCACGCCATCCCCAACGCCGGCAGCATCTTCCTGCCGATGCATATTCCGGTTCTGCTCTGCGGGTTGATCTGCGGCTGGCCGTTCGGACTGGCAGCCGGGCTGGCCGGGCCGTTCCTCTCCGCCCTGATCACCGGAATGCCGCCGATGGCTTTTCTGCCTTCCATGCTGGTTGAATTGTCCGTCTATGGCATCGTGGCCGGCATTCTGGCTGCGCTCATCCGGACCGGAAAACCGATCCTGGATCTGTATTTCAGCCTGATCGGCGCCCTGCTGGCAGGACGGTTGGTCGCCGGCATACTGAACGCGCTGATCTTCCGTGCCGGCAGCTATTCCATCGGAGCCTGGGTCACCGGTTATTTTGCCACCGCACTGCCGGGAATCATCATCCAATTAATTCTCATCCCCGCGATCGTCTTCGCTTTGGAGCGAGCAAAGTTGATCCCTCGCCGGTATAATTAACCCGATTTTCGGTTGCACGTCTTTCTAAAATCAGATTGCATCAGGTAAAAGCAATGAATCCGGTTTTGAGTAACCGCAAAACCGGATTCATCTTGGATCAGGGTGCCGCCGTCGAATTGCATAAATTATGAAAATCAATCCGGAAAGATTTTCCGGCAAAGGAGAAGGATGGATAAGAAGGACATCAAGGCGTTTTTTGATCGTCTCGCGCCTGTATGGGACGAAAGCTGTTTTCACGACCCCTCCAAGATTGAGACGATTCTGGATTACGCCGGAATCAGCGCGAATGTTTCTGTGTTGGATGTGGCTTGCGGAACAGGTGTGCTGTTCCCGTTTTACCTGCGTCGAAACGTCAGTCGGATCGTTGGGATCGACCTCTCCGGTGAGATGACAACGGAAGCAGCCAAAAATTTCGCCGATCCCCACATCCGGCTGATCACAGGAGATGCCGAAACCTTCGCTTTCGAAGAAAGCTTTGATTGCTGTGTCGTCTATAGCGCCCTGCCCCATTTTGAGGACCCTGCCAATTTGATTCGCCATCTGTCCGAAGCGCTGCTTCCCGGCGGGCGGCTGACCGTGGCGCACAGCGAAAGCCGGGCCACGATCGACGGACGGCACAGTGACGGCGCGCAGGCTGTTTCAATGGGACTCCTGCCGGAAGATGAATTAGCCGCGATCATGGAACCGTATCTTCAGGTGGATGTTATCCGCTCGGACGAACAGATGTATGTCGTTTCCGGTATTCGAAAAACGGACTAAAAGCGGAATAATGCCTTTATTCCCCAAAGCCTGAATGTTCAAATCTGGTCCAATTCTGCAAGTAAGAAGACAAAGGCAACAATGAAGGATACCGCTGGCACAAGTTCAGTCAACTTTAGTCCCCGGAAGTTTTTACTCCACATCCTGCAACCGAAAAGATTGCTCAATAATTGCCATCACGTCGTCAAGCTTATCAAGATGCTCAAAAATTACCTCAACATCACCGTTGCCCCATTTACTAACACTTGTGACATCTTTACATATCCCTTTCGGATCGATGACATCAGCAAACTTCATGTTTATTACCAACCGAAGCCGCCCGCTCTGAATTACAACATCCACAAAATTGGTATCAGCTTTATAGGCGATATACACTTTCTTGAATTCCCGTTTCACATAGGGGCTAAGATTAAGAATTCGGGTATTTAGCTTATCAAGAAGCGACCGATTGAAATCGTTTAGATATGAATAACTTTCAAGCGTATATTGTGGAGTGGATCCATTCTGTGGGCGATACGAGGCAAGTTCGGCCTCGATTAGTACCGGATACGGCCATACCTTTTTTGCAATCTCACCAAGTTGTCTGGCCCGCTCAGTGACTTGTGTTTCAGTCCACTCAGTCTGCATGACAACATATTTATTCAACTGAAGCGCACTCTGCAAGAAGCCACCGTTCATCCTAAGCTTCTCCGCAAAAGAGGAATCACTCATCTCGGGGTTGTAAGCAGTCAGCGTTAAATTCCCAATGGTATGCAAATATTTCTTGTGACTCTCTCTCCAGTTACTGCCAAGGGCCGCAATCCAGTCAGTGGATAAGTTTGGATTTTGCGGGATGATATGCTCAATCGTCAGGCTATCTATAACCACGACAGACTTATTATTCCAGTTTTCAAGACGGCCCAGAATATAACCACAGCGGCTCATATGGTAAATGTCCCTTGTTAAGAATGAATCCAGAAAGCGCTCATCATCTGGAAACTCCTTGTAAGAATCAAACAAAATAAAGGAGGCCTTCACCGAATTCAGGTAATCATCTGGTTTGATATTATTCTTCATCGTGGCAAAAGTCTTGTTCAAGGAGTTCGTCGGGATGTCACAAACAGCACGACGCAGGACATAACTGACACATAATTCCACGATTTCCCGCAACTCATCAATGGTAATCAGGCCATCGTCATAGTCACCGTGAACTTTCAGCAAGAACGGGTAGGCAACCTCCATACGGATTGCATTCATATCGCCATACAATGATTTCAGTCCAGAATCGCCACTCCGGAGAAAATACATATCGGTGTAATGCCTGGCAAAGCGGTAGATATCTGTGCACAGGTCTTGAATGTTAACTACACGCTCCTCGCTGGGAAGAGATCGGAACTCTTTGTAGACTTCGTTCTTTTTCGGAATTTTGCCCCGTTTCATCGTGAGGTAATCACGAAAAAAGTTGTCCATCAATTCACTTTGATGCTCATAATCAAAGAGTAATTCTGTCGGTCTCCAGATATTGTTATAAATATCCGCCTGAATTCCAGAATCCAAACCCATCAGCAAATGGTTGCGGATAAGGTCGGAATCTTTCAAATTCATTCCAGTGGAGTTCAGGCTCTCAAATATTGCCTGTGGGTCATCATATTGGCGGTCCAGAACGATATCCACGATTTGCAGTTTGCCAATGGCGTCGTAGAGGTCAGCAGGCGAAATTTCTAAATTAATAATCTTGCCAGCAAAGATATCGTAATTATCAAGGACGCGGGATTTAAGGATTTCAGGAACCGGAATGCCCTCAATTTTCTTTATGAGGGCATCCCTGTCCGATTGCGTGAGGAATAGTTTATATCTAGCATTGCCAGTCTCATACTGGTTCAGAAGTAAGGTATCCGTTATTTTGTTGGGATTTACACCACAGTCAGCGTTCTCCTTTGCATAATCTCGCAGTGCAACGAGGAGCAAAGTAAGTGTAGTCAGACGTTGCTGCCCATCAATAATCATCGCTCGGGTTGATCCTGCCGGAGCATCCTCATCAATGCGGACAATAGAGCCGATAAAATGCCCCTCCCGATGCGTATTATGAAGCTTAACAATATCGGTCCAAAGACGTTCACACTGCTCCCATTCCCAACTGTACTTTCTCTGGAATATCGGTATCAGATATTGGCACGTTCCGCCAAGATATTTGTAGATATTGCTTTTGAATGCATTCATTCTGTCAGGCTCCGGTTAATTATCCGTCCACATCTCACACTGTCCGATGACAGTAGCAACAGCATCTTCCATACCCTCCGGCGGATACTTATATTTTTTCAACAGTTTCTTAACCATCCGGCGCATCCCGGCACGAGTCGATTCTTTTTTCTGCCAGTCAATAGTGCGGTTCTTACGGAGCATATTCGTAAGTTCATGGGCCATCGCCACAAGTTCCTCATTCTGATAAAAATCCTTAACAGCTTCAGGGCGGGTCAGTGCGTCATAGAATGCCAATTCCTCGCCGGTCAATCCCATCGCGTCGCCTTCCGTTTGAGCGTTCGCCATATCCTTTGCCATCTTTAAAAGTTCGGCGATCACCTCTTCATTAGAAAGCATTCCGTTAAGGTAAGCCTTCATGGCGCGGGAGAGCATTTCTGAGAACTTCTCACTCTTCACGAGATTTGTCCTACGGTAGAGTGACACCTGCTCGGCAAGCAACTTCTTCAAAATCTCGACAGCGAGGTTCTTTTCTTTCATCCTGGCAATTTCGTCGAGGAATTTTGGATCGAACAGAGAAAAGCCTGTGTCTACATCTGAGAAAAGGTTAATAACACCTTCACTCCGAATACTTGCTTTCAACAGTTCGTTGATGCGAGCATTTATTTCTTTCAGGGATAACGGTTTGCCTTCGCCCGTAATGCGAGTGAGCAGTGTCCGCACCGCCTCAAAATAAGCGGCTTCATAGCGCTGTACCGGTGTGAGGAGTGATCGGCAAAGCGACAGCGCCTGACGTAGAAGCATTGACTCTTTTATGAACGCTTCTTTTCGACTCGTTGTCTCACCATAGCCAATAGAAGGTTCGGCAACCATCCATAACAGTTGTTGATCTTCCATAACCCTATGCAGGGGCTGCTTCTCAATCTCCACGAGGAAGTTCACCCCGCCGCTGATTGCTTTGGCACGGGAGAGGTCAGTTGCGTTTGCACGCATAAAGCCGGAGTAGTCGAACCCGTGGAAAAGGTCGCGACAGACCTCCAATTTTTCAATAAATTTCGGCAAGGCGGTTTTTGCAATATCGGTGTCACCATAATTTTTCTTATCCCGATTGGTATAATCATTCATGGCCTGTTTCAGAGCCGAAGCAATGCCAACATAATCAACCACCAGGCCACCTTCCTTGTCTTTATAAACACGATTGACGCGGGCGATTGCCTGCATGAGGTTATGGCCTGCCATTGGCTTATACACATACATTGTGGCAAGCGACGGCACATCAAAGCCTGTCAGCCACATATCTACCACGATGGCAATTTTCATCAGATCGTTGTTATCTTTAAAACGTTTCGCCAATTCTTCACGTCGGCGTCTGTTGCCAATAATCTCGCGCCATTCTTCCGGGTCTTTGTTGCTTTCGGTCATAACCACACCCACCTTCTCCATCCATTCAGGACGAAGTTCAAGCAACTTTCGGTAGATTGCCATTGCGATGGCCCGAGAATAGCCGACGATCATCGCCTTGCCAGTGAGTTCGTGCTGCCGGTTTTCCTCATAATGTTTGACGATATCTTCGCACAGAGCGGTGATCGTTTGCTCCGCACCAAGAATGGATTCCATTTTTCCGAGTTCCTTCTTACTCTTTTCAATGGCATAATCCTCAGCGTTCTGTGCCATAACATCATACTCAGAATCGATAAGCCGTAATACATCCTCATCCAATTTCAAATGGATAACGCGGCTCTCATAGTAAACGGGGCGTGTCGCTCCGTCCTCCACGGCTTGGGTCATATCGTAGATGTCAATATAATTGCCAAAAACTTCGATAGTTGAGCGGTCTCTACTCGAAATGGGCGTTCCCGTAAAACCGATGTAAGTAGCATTCGGAAGGCTCTCGCGAATAATCAGCCCAAAGGATTTCTGGATGCGGCCTGTTACACTGTCCACCCGTTCATCAATGAATTGGCTGCGGTGTGCCTCGTCCGCCATAACAATGATGTTTCGACGATCAGAAAGGAACTCAGAACCTTCTTCAAATTTCTGTGCAGTCGTGAAGATAATGCCGTTGGCCTGCCGGCCAACGAGCAGTTCCTTCAGATGGGTCCGGCTCTCAGCACGCTCTGGCACCTGACGCAGGAACTCAGAACACTTGGCAAATTGCCCAAAAAGCTGGTCATCAAGATCGTTACGATCAGTCAGAACCACAATCGTCGGTGAGTTTAAAGCTTCCTGTAAAAGATGAGCGTAGAAAACCATCGACAGTGATTTGCCGCTGCCCTGGGTATGCCAGAACACCCCACCCTTGCCATCCGTGACTGTGGCATTCACAGTGGAAGCGACTGCTTTCCGTACGGCAAAATACTGATGATATGCACCGAGAATTTTTACATCGCCGGAAAAGCAGATGAAGTTCTTTATTATGTCGAGCAGTCGCGCCTTATCGAACATTCCCTCAATGAAAGTATCGAACTGGGCATACTGCGTATTTTCGTAGCTGCCATCCTTTGTTTTCCACTCCAGGAAACGATCTTCACCCGCTGTAATGCTTCCGGCTTTGGAAATAGCAAGGTCGCTCATCACAAGGAAAGCGTTGTAGATGAACAGCGATGGAATCTCGTACATATAGTTCCGCAATTGCAGGAATGCCTCCGAAGCGTCCGTTTCCTCACGCGAAGGTGATTTCAGCTCGAATATCACCACAGGCAGACCGTTCAGAAATACGATAACGTCAGGGCGTTTCTCACTGTTCTCAACAATCGTCCACTGGTTGGCCACAATGAAGGTATTGCGATCCACATTTTCATAGTCTGCAAGGTAGACCAGAGCAGCCCGCTGTTCGCCTTTATCATAATAGTTGACGGAAACACCATTTTGGAGGAAGTCCATGAACTGGATGTTCTTCTGCACAACTGTGCCGCCCTCTAAATTCCGCAGCTTATAGACTGTCTCGGTCAGAGCAGTTTCCGGCACATCGGGGTTGACACGGCGCAGAGCGGGCAGCAACTCGTCCATATACACTGGATTAGCATAATCATGTACCAGGTCCGGAGCGTAGATATAACCGTACTCCAGCTTGTCGCGAAAAACCTCAATCACCGCGTTTTCATAATTCGCTTCAGTATATGCCATGATGCTCCCCCTCAAATTATGTATTTATCACGAATGTGGGTTGCTTGATGTTCAAGTTCAGGAAAGAGAAAGCCGCGATTTATGCCCAATGCATCAAGCTCCTGTAAAAGTATTGCTTTTTTCTCTTTTGGAATAGCTATACTCCAATTCAAGCCATCATCTTCAACTTTGGATAATAACGGTTTAATATCGAAAGGACATTTTTCAAAAGGATTGTTTCCCTCAATTTCAGGTATACCCGCAATCAAAAATGCCCCTTGTTGTCTTTTTATTCTTTCATTATTCATTGGGGTTGCTACAGCAATATATTTCCGGCTTCGTGTATTTTTAAGTTCAGTACTAATACCCTGTGCATCCCTATCCTTAGGCAACAAATTTCTCTCTTGCAGATATGATATCATTTGATTTTCAGTTGAGCCATTATAATTTGCCAGCGCCGAAATACGTTGAACGTCAAACGAGCCTGGGTGCTCCATATTTTCACAAAAGACGAGAACTTCGCCATCATTTTCTTCATCTGATATGCAAGCAAAGTACAACGCAACTAATGGATTAGTGGTTACATCTAGCAACCGAGTTGGGAGACCATAATGTTGCATTTTTACCAGACACTCAAAAGAGCCACTGATATTTACAAATTCATTTGGCATTCGTAAAAGTAATTCATTAATTAGCTCATGTTCTTTTAAAACTAGGCTTGACCGAAACACACTTGGCGTAACGTCAAACTTTATATTTGGTTGTCCACGATAAAGTAATACTCGCCTGTCTCCAGAAATGATTCGACTATTACGAGTAAATATAGCTATATAGTCACATAGCACATTTTCATTCTCATCAAGATCATCTTTCAGAAGATGATCTTCATTATCAGTCTTTTCCATTCCACATCTCCCTCTCTCTATTAGGGTAAATCATCATTTATCCCCTAACGAGGGTAGATCGTCATCGAGGCTAGTAACCCACAACTCCCCCGACATCAGGCGAGGTAAAAGTGAATCCCGTATCTCGGCAAGATGTGTGTTCTCCGCCTCCAGAAGTTCCTGCTTCTCGAATATAGGAGTGCATTTATCTTGAAAGCAGCGAAGTGTGCCATCATCAGGAATAATAGCGGATATGTCTTTCATCGTGCTGCCCGAAACTTCCTTGAACGTCGAACCAGAAGCCATGTTTTCAATGATCTGGAGGTTCTCAATCAAGAAGTAATAAATAAAGGCTGTTCCGACGCTCTTTTTCGGGATAACGGATTTGAAGCCTTGATTGGTGCAGACTTCGCCACCCGCAATAGCAATATAGCCAATTGGTGCTCTAGAACTGAAAAGGACCGTTCCCCGTGGCATAAGTCTTATGCTACTGTTGCAAAGCCCAAGTTCCGTAATATCGTATGCCCCGTGAGTGATGAATTTGCCCTTGTTGACGGACAGGTCCTTGGGAGTAATCCAAGCGATACCGTGCTCGGTGTAATATTCAGGTTTTGCTTTCGATGGAGTACTACCACCAATAACATTGCCCAAATCAGAGAGTGTGCCTTCGTGCCAGTCGTCAGGCATCATGCCACCGAACGGCTCGAAATCAACAAACCACGACTTAAAAATTGCTTGTGCCATCTGCTC
>CALCQT010000287.1 GCA_937894825.1 uncultured Anaerolineaceae bacterium | reverse complement strand
GGCGTTGTTGGTCAGATAGAATTTTGCGCCCTGTACACCGTCCTTGTCGTAGAGCCGAGACTCCGCATAGGTGAGGCACTTCTGGCGCGCGCGATGTATTGCCGGAAAATGTGAAAGTTACAAAATTGGGTGTTATGGATGTTTTTGGACAATCCGGAAAACCGGAACAATTGCTTCGTCATTACAGGCTCGATGCAGTCAATGTCGCGCAGGACATTCTGGAAGCTATTTCATAGACCTTTCGGCTCAAATCGGATCAATCTGTCAATCCGATTTGAGCCGAAAATCACGAATCTTCAAAAGATGCCTTGACATTGATATCAGAAATCTTATAATAAACGACATGAAATTCAATCAGCCCTTTGACGTTATCCGACGAGGCCTCCGCAAACAGTAATCGACTTGCGGTGTTTTTCACTTGATTTATCAGGAATCGTAATACCAAAGACCTCCGCAATTCGCGCGGAGATCTTTTTATTTATTAACGATGCAACCGATTGGAGAAATTTATGTCACAGAAATTTAATAAAGTTGTTTTGGCCTATTCGGGCGGTCTGGATACATCGGCAATTATTCCATGGTTAATCGACACATAACACTGCGAAGTGATCTGCTGTTGTGCCAACGTCGGCCAGGATGATGAATTGATCGGCTTGGAAGAACGGGCCAAAGCCAGTGGCGCCAGCAAACTCTATGTCAAGGATTTGACCGCTGAACTGTGCGAAGATTATATCTGGCCGATGATCAAATCCGGCGCGGTTTAGATCGGAAGAGCGTCGTGTAGGGAAAGAGTGTAGATCTCGGTGGGCGCCGATTGTTGCAAAATGGATGGTTGAAATCGCGGAACAGGAAAACGCGGACGCCATCGCTCACGGTTGCACCGGCAAAGGAAATGATCAGGTCCGTTTTGAGTACACCATCGCTGCGCTGAATCCGGATCTTCAGGTCATCGCCCCCTGGCGCATCTGGGATTTCACCTCTCGGGAAGACCTGATCCAATATATGGACAGCAAACATATCGCATATCCCGATTCCGCCAAAAATCCGAAACTATTCAGTCGTGACCGGAACATCTGGCACATCTCGCATGAAGGCGGCCCGATTGAAGATATTGAAAACGAACCGGACGAATCCATCTGGGTGCTGACAACATCGCCGGAAAACGCACCTGATCAGCCGGAAATCATCGAAATTGAATTTGAGGCCGGAAACGCGGTTGCGCTGAATGGGGAAAAACTTTCTCCCATGGATCTTCTGACGGAACTGAACAAAATTGGCGGCAAACACGGCATTGGCCGCTGTGACATGGTTGAGAATCGCCTGGTCGGCATGAAGAGCCACGGGCTTTATGAGACCCCCGGCGGCACCATCCTCTATGCAGCTCATGCCGAACTGGAAAGCATCACGCTGGATCGCGAAACAATGCACTATAAAGATGTGGTGGCTGAACGGTATGCGGAACTGGTTTATTTCGGGCAGTGGTTCTCGCCGCTTTGCGAGGCGCTGAATGCCTTTTTTGAGGCTGTCAACAAAAACACCACCGGCACAGTCAAATTGAAGCTATATAAAGGGAACGTCACGCCGATCGGACGCCAGTCAAAATACAGTTTGTACAGCGAAAAAATTGCTTCATTCGGGGATGTTTCCATGTACGATCACAAAGACGCGACCGGTTTCATCCGTTGCTTCAGCCTGCCAAGCCGGGTAAAATCATTGATGGAAAAATCTAACAGTATTTAAAATGATAAGGGTGTTATGATGTAGGCTCAACGAAAGGCAGCAATGGCAGAAAAAACTTTATGGAGCGGTGGACGCCTGGAATCCGATTTGGACATCTCAATGGCCCGGCTGAATCAAAGTCTGGATGTGGACAAACGAATGGCACAGGAAGACGTCCGCGGCAGCCTCGCCTGGGCACGGGCCATTCAGGCAGCCGGGATTCTCAGTGAAAGCGAGTTCGGCCTAATCCGGAGCGGACTCGAACAAATCGCGCAGGAATTTGCCGACGGCAGCTTTTCATATGAACCCAGCGATGAAGACATTCACACAGCCGTTGAACGGCGCCTGACAGCACTGATCGGGCCCACCGGCGGAAAATTGCACACCGGACGCAGCCGGAACGATCAGGTCGTGACCGATTTCAGACTGTGGCTGAAATCAGCTTCCGCTGAACTCTCCGAACGGCTGACCGATCTGCAGCAGGCCTTTCTCGAACGCGCCCGTACAGATCTGGACGTCATCATCTCCGGATACACGCATTTCCAACAGGCACAACCCATTTTGTTGAGCCACTGGTGGCTCTCGCATTTCTGGGCACTGGAACGGGACCAGCAGCGATTGACGGACACCATCCGCCGCATGGATTTTCTGCCATTAGGCAGCGGCGCACTGGCTGGAACCGCCTATCCGGTTGACCGCTTCAGTCTGGCAAACGAACTTGGGTTCTCCGCACCCACACCAAACAGTCTCGACAGTGTCTCGGACCGTGATTTTGCCTGTGATTTTCTTTACTGGGCTGCCATGTTGGGGAGCCACCTCAGCCGCTGTGCCGAAGCGCTGATCCTGTACTCCACCACCGAATTTGGATATATAACATTGGCGGACGCGTTCTCCACCGGATCCAGCCTGATGCCGCAAAAGAAAAACCCCGATTCGTTGGAACTGATTCGCGGCAAAAGCGGTGGGCTGGCAGGACGGCTATGCGCATTTTTAGCCACACTGAAAGGGCTTCCTTCCGCCTACGACAAAGACTTGCAGGAAGACAAAGCGCTGGTTTTTGAAGCCGCTGATGTTGCTGGCCTGGTCATGTCCGTTATGAGCGGTGTTCTGCGCACCCTGACCGTGCATCCGGACCGCTGCCGGCAGCAAATCAACATGCAGGCGCTGGCCACGGACATCGCGGATTATCTGGTCAAAAAGGGACTGCCATTCCGGGATGCGCATCACGCCGTCGGAAAAGCGGTCAAACTTGCCGAGAAAAAAGGGATCGGGCTGGCTGAAATCTCGTTGCCGGATTGGAGAGAGATTTCACCCCTGTTCGAAGCGGATGTTTATGAAACATTTTCGTTGGAAGCCGCCATCAGCCAACGCTGCAGTTGGGGCGGAACCTCCCGCGACCAGGTACTAAAACAACTGGCATTCGCTGAAAATACACTCAAAACCACCGCATAGACGGTGGTTTTTTTTCGCATCAATCAATTGAAAAGAATCTGTTTCTGAACTGTACTTGATAAAAAACAATTCTTCCCGCAGATATAGTCAGCAAGGTTTATTTCGCAAGCCTGAATCGAATATTTGCGGCAATAATTTCAACAAGTGAATTAACAATCTGAGGACAAACTAAAAATAATTATCTTCAATATCCATTCTCCGGTGCTGCAGCTGATTCGTTTTTGAATTTAAGTTCGGAAAATAATAGAAGGATGTCCGAAAACAGCGAGATTATTCCATAGTCCGTCTTATAATCAGGTTAACTCCGATCGAAAGGGGGAGCAGGCCATGATAAAAGATGATAATGGACTATACGAAGCATTTATAGCGAAAGACGCCCGTTTTGACGGACGCTTCTTCGTCGGTATCTCCTCCACAGGAATATACTGCCGCCCGGTTTGCAGGGCCAGAAAGCCCAAACTTGAAAACTGTACTTTTTATCACACCGCGGCGGAAGCAGAACAGGCCGGATTCCGGCCTTGCCTTTTGTGCAGACCGGAACTTGCCCCAGGCTCATCCATAACCGATGCCACCGCCACTCTGGCACGCCGGGCGGCAAAGATGCTGGAAGAAAATTGCGGCAGCGGACAAAGCCTGCGTGAACTTGCCATCCAGCTCGGTTGCACGGATCGCCATTTACGACGCGCATTTGCAGTAGAATACAATGTTTCTCCGGTGCAATACCTTCAAACATGCCGGCTGCTCCTCGCTAAAAATCTCCTTACCGACACAAATATGTCTGTCATCAACGTCGCAATGGCCGCCGGGTTTGGCAGTTTACGCCGCTTCAATGATCTTTTCAAAAAGCATTATCAGCTTTCGCCTACGGATCTCAGGAGGAAAATGCCGGAGGGAAAGGTACAAAGCAGCGAGATTACGGTAACATTGGGATACCGTCCGCCATATCGTTTCGAAGCGATGCTCCGCTTCCTCGCCGCCCGCGCGATCCCGGGAATAGAGGTCATAAGCGACGAGCAATACATGCGCACCGTTCATTTAAGGGATGCAGCCGGAAACCATGTCTATGGATGGATACAGATAACACATAAGCCACAAAGGAATAGCCTAAACGTCACGATCCCGGAAACGTTGCTGCCGATACTGCCACAGGTGTTGGGAAAAGTACGCCGCATGTTTGATCTGAACTGTGATCCGGAATCCGTGTACGAGAGGCTGGCATCGATGAACGATATTCGCCCCGGGCTTTCCGTTTTAGGCGTCCGTTTACCGGGAAGCTTTGATGTCTTTGAAATGTCGGTCAGAGCGGTTTTGGGGCAACAAATTACCGTGAAAGCTGCAAGAACCATCGCGGCGAGGATGGCCGAAACCTTTGGGATGCCTGTACAGACGAACATAGAGGGGCTGACGCATGTTTTCCCTTCACCGGAGGATATCCTGACATTGGAAGGGCCGATTGAAAACCATCTGGGTCCGTTGGGCGTCATCGCGACCCGCGCAAGAACGATCCATGCACTTGCCAGTGCAATCGCACAGGAAGAGATCGACTTCAATCTTCCGTCGCAGCCGGAAAAAGAGATGAAAAAGCTGCTGGCGATTCCAGGGATCGGCCACTGGACAGCCCAGTATATCGCCATGCGGACCATGGAGTGGCCGGATGCTTTTCTTGAAACGGATGCCGGTGTAAAGAAAGCGCTTGCCCCACTCACACCCAAAGAATTGCTGGAAATAGCTGAAAACTGGCGGCCATGGCGCAGTTATGCCACCATCAATCTCTGGAACACTTTATAGGAGTTATAAAATGATCACCACAACAACATATCCTACACCGATCGGATTAATCACCTTGGCATCCGATGGCGCCAATCTTACCGGTCTGTGGAAAGAAGGACAAAAATATCATGGAGGCACGATCAGCGGAAAAGTGGAGGCACAAACTGATCTTCCCATATTCCGCCTCACAAAAATATGGTTGGACAGATACTTTGCGGGAGAGCGCCCTGCCATTTCCGAATTGCCGCTCAATCCCATGGGTGGTGAATTTCGGCAGAGCGTATGGAATATCCTGTGCGAAATCCCGTATGGCAAGGTAACCACTTACGGTGAAATCGCCAAAAGAATGTCGGCGAAAATGAACAGGACAACCATGTCCAGTCAGGCAGTGGGTGGGGCCGTCGGTCACAACCCAATTTCCATTATCATTCCCTGCCACCGTGTAGTCGGCGCAAACGGCAATCTGACGGGGTACGCCGGGGGGATCGCCACAAAAATAAAGCTGCTTGAACTGGAAGGAACCGATATGTCCTATCTATTTGCACCCCAAAAGGGCACTGCTCTGTAGTCACTTTTGTTAATGAAAACGGGGGGATCGTCATTTGATGATCCCCCCGTTTTCATTCTATTTTGTCAGACCGCAGTGCAATTTTGCGGTTTGTCCCGCAGGAATAACTGCCAGTCGCTTTTTCGTGTTTTTACTTGGCGTATTCAACTGCCCGGGTTTCCCGAATCACAGTCACCTTGATCTGCCCCGGGTACTGCATAGTTTCCTCGACCTGATGAGCAATGTCCCGCGCCATATAGGTTGCCGCCAGATCATCCACCGCTTCCGGTGTGACAATGATCCTGATCTCGCGCCCGGCCTGAATCGCATAGGAATGCTCGACACCCTTATGAGAGTTGGCGATCTCTTCCAGTGCATGCAGCCGCTTAATATACAGCTCCAGGTCTTCGCGTCTCGCGCCGGGCCGTGCGCCGGAAATTGCATCCGCCGCCTCGACAATCACGGCTTCGACGCTCTCCTGTTCAACCTCATGATGATGACTCTCAATGATGTTCACCGCTTTGGCGTTGACGCCATAGCGTTTTGCGAACTCCGCACCGATCTTCGCGTGCGTCCCTTCCGTGTTGTGATCCATTGACTTCCCGAGGTCATGCAGCAGCGCTCCCATCCGGGCAATTTCAACGTTTGCACCCAATTCTGAGGCAATCACAGATGAAATTTTCGCCACCTCAATCGCATGCGCAAGCTGGTTTTGTCCGTAAGAAGTGCGATACTTCAAACGTCCCAGCATCTTGAGGATTTCAGGATGCAGCCCAACCACGCCGGCGTCGAATGCCGCCTGTTCACCGGCCTCAACAATCAAGCGCTGTACTTCCCGTTCTTCGTCATTGAGTACTTTTTCAATATTCGCGGGATGAATCCGTCCATCCTGAATCAGACGATCCAATGCCCGGCGGGCAATTTCGCGCCGGATGGGATCAAAACAGGAAATCATCACTGCTTCCGGTGTATCATCCACGATCACATCCACCCCGGCAGCCTGTTCAAAGGCCCGGATATTCCGGCCATTCCGCCCGACAATCCGGCCTTTCATTTCTTCACCGGGCAGGTTCACAATGGAAGTCGTTACTTCATTAACCTGATCCGAAGCAACCCGCTGGATGGCTGTCGCAATGATTTCGCGGGCTTTTTTATCGCCTTCCGTCCGTGCTTCCTGTTCGACCTGCCGGATAATGCGAGCCATGTCATTACGGGATTCTTTTTCGACTTTGTCCAACAAAACCTGCCGGGCTTCATCTGTTGTCATACTGGCAATTTTCTGAAGCTCTTCAAGTTGTTTCGTGGACATTTTTTCCATCTCATTCATCCGTTTATCCAGGTTGCTCTGACGTTTATTCAGATTGGATTCACGTTGCTCCAACTTCTCAATTCGATGGTCCAGGTCAGTTCGGCGTTTCTGCAGCCGGTCGTCCTCCCGTGTCAATTCCCCGCGTCGCTTTTGGATATCCGTTTCGGCATCCTTTAAAATCTTAATCGCGCTGCCTTTGGCTTCAGACTCAATCACCTGTGCCTTTTCCCGGCTCGCTAAAATGATATTATCCGCATCAAGCTGTTGTGCTTTTACGAATTTGCTGTTCAGATAACGGGATAAGAAATATGTCCCTGCTGCAACTGCACCCAGACACAATAGTACCGTCAGACCAATGATCAGAACCATTGAGATTCCAGGATCCTCTGCCGGCAAAGGTCTTCCTTCCACAGGAGCGTTGATTTGAAACGCAAGCGCTCCCGTCTTAAAAAGAGTATTTAGTATCATGCTTCATTCCTTAAAGTATAATTTTATCGATTCTCATCAGATTCATTGATTTCAGCCCAAGTCCGGCGGGTAATCTTATCAATGGTTTCAAACCCATACCCTTTTCGTGCCAGATAGCCTCCAAGTCGCTTTCGAAAAGTTTGCCAATCCAAATTGACAAGCCGCTTTGAATATCGAAAAGCTAAATCAAAAGCTGTTTGGTCATCATCAACGTCCTGCAAAGAATCGTGAATAATCTCTTCTGCAACCCCCTTTTGTCGAAGCTCATAGCCGATCATCCGCCGGCTTCTTGGATGGAGCGATTGACGGTTTTCAACCCACTGCGCTGAAAAAAGTTGATCATCCATCAAATCATGCGCTTTCAACGCTTCAATCGCCTGTTCAACCCGTTCAGGATCAAACCCCTTTTCCTGAAGCTTCTTTTTCATTTCGCTTTCTGCCATTGGACGCAGTCCAAGCATTTCCAGTGCCTTTCGGCGGATGATCTCACCTTCATCTTCTGAAAGCATTCGATCGATCTCGGATTGCACAAGTTTCTGGCCGATTCTCAGTTTTCGCCCGGCCATGCGTGAAATTCCAAAAGCGAATTCCCCATCCAAAAAAACATTGACTCTCGTAGTATCGTTTTTTTGAACCGCAAGTCTGGTAACTGTCTTCTCTTCCATAAAAAAAACCGTCAAACGACAATCGTCCTGACGGTTCAAAATTTGCTGAAACTTTTCGGCAATAGAATTATTTTAATCAAAATGAATATTCTGCTCTACAAGTTCGTTCGTGCTTGCAGAATTCCAAATAAAATGATCTTTTTGTTTATCGGTGAAACTGTTTTAATCAGCTTCACGCGACCAGCCTTCTTGTTCCAGATATAAATCAGTCCTACATTGACTAATCTATTCAAAACCAACTTCAAACCGCCGCAACCCTTGATTGCACGGAGGTATTATTCTTTTCTATTCAGTATATTATACCTTAAAATTTTAAATTATAAAGAGACTTTTTAAGATTAGCCGGTTAAGTGGACAACAGCCGTGTTACTGATTGCGTTCGGTAACAACCTACTCGGACGAGAAGCCATTATGAACAAACGCAATCGCGTCAATCGGGAATTCACCAACAGAATCAGCCGGAATCTCAAAGACCAGCTTGAATTTCCGTGGACGCTCGTAATAACGGTCCGTTGTCCAGGACCCCACCGGGACCCAGGAACCTTCCGTAGCAGCAGGCGCGGTCAATGAAACGGTTTCTTCGCCGGTATCCGCTGCTAAGGCGGCGTTATCAATGGATAGTCTGACAGAAGCGGTTATCCCGCCTTTGCTGGCCGGCATCCAGGCATATACCTGATAATTTCCAATTGGCCAGGGCTCCTTAACCGAATGTGTGATCGTTACATCGATTTTCGGATTCGTAATCAGCTGATAACGGTCATCCCAACTGGTTTGTTCCCGCTGTGAAATCAAATAATCGCCGCCAATAATATCCGCCTGCAAATCGTCAACCACATAACGTGTTCCGGATGCCGGCAAACTATTCAAAAGTGACAAATCAGTTATTCTGCGTGGAACAATCAACAGCCGATCTACGGAAACGATCGTATATTCGTCTCGTTCATCCCATGATGTGGTTACAGTCAGTTTATCAACGGAGGGTCCCAGATAGTAAATTCCCAGACTGCGCCAGATGTCACCGGATTGCTGTGGTTCATATTGGCTCGTCATAAAATCCACCCGCTGAACACCGGTCAATGGCGCCAGGATCTGCTCTCCCAGCGAAACCGTGAAATCCAACGAGCCGCCGGAACTGTAAACCGTATCCATGACATAAATCTCAAACAGGCCCTCGCGAAGAGAACGATCCATGAACCAGCGGATCCAGCCGGCGCTATAGGTTGCATACCATTTTTCCTCGTATGTCGATTTTCCAAGGTCGGAGACAATTTTTTCGGAACTCGTCCAGACGATATCGCTTAATGGCGGATTCACTTCCGCCGAAGTGTCAACATGCAACATAATCAACCCATCGGGAGCGTCCGGCACCGCGGGATCAACATCCAAACCATCCGCAATCCAATACTCAGAAAGCGGACCCGGTGTCGCTGTCGGTGCAATGGTCGGCGTATTCGTCGCCAGCGGCGTTACGGTTGGGGTAAACACCAGCGTTGGTTCCGGTGTGATCGGAGTCGGCGTATCGGTCGGCCAAAAAGTGAGCGAATTTCGAATCCGCGGAGCAAACAACCAACCCAGATAGAAAAAAATAAAAATACTGAGAATCCCGACAAAAACACGGGAAAAACGCTCCATCCGGTCCTCAAAGCTGACCGGTTCTTTCTTCTGCTTGGGGGGCTTTCCTGACCCGGCGTTCGGACGGCGCGGCGGTTCAGAATTCGGTGGCGGCGGTCCCTGCTGAAATTGCGGACCGGGTTGTCCCGCAGCCGGCGGATACCCCACGTTTGGTGGATTTCCCTGACCGGCAGGATAACCGGATCTGGAATAATCCGGGCCACGGCCCCCATTATAGCGGTTTTGTCCCGAATTCTGATTCGCACCGGGAGATTTCGGCATTGACTGGTTTGGATATCCGGACCGCCTGTCCGGTTGTTTATTCGCGTTTTGTTCTGTCATTCAAAGCCCATAACGATAAAAAATTTCGGATCGCAATCAATCCACCGCTAATTATAACAACGAAAAACGGTATAATTCAGGCGTATGAGATCATCTGTCCGTTCACTTTTACAGTCCTTTCCGCCTGGGTTTGCGCTCATGCTGGCAGTTTATCAACTTTTGCCGGGAGAAACCCTGTCGCTGAAAAAAGGTTTGGTCCTTGTCGTGGCATTCCTGATCGGGATCATTGGCGCATT
>CALCQT010000286.1 GCA_937894825.1 uncultured Anaerolineaceae bacterium | reverse complement strand
AGTCGCCCCGGCCCAGTTTCAGCAGCACCATCATGTGACCGCTGGAGATCTCCTCTTCGATCATCATGGAGAGCAATGCCACCTGATTCAAGGCGTAATCAACATGGAACGTGTTGTCAAAAAGCCAGGCATGTTTTGGATTATTCACCCGGGCTATTTTGCGCGGAACCTGATATCTTTCCGAAGCTAAATAGCATAGAAGCAGGTTCACATGGTCATCATCCGCACCGGCAACCAGTACATCCGCTTCGTTGATCCCGGCCCGTTCCAAAACAGCCGGATCCAATGAATCGCCTTCGAAAATAATTTCAGTCGGGAGTTCTTTATGAACCAGGCTCAGAACTTCCGGCCTGTTTTCTATCACAGACACAGTATGTTTTTGCGCCAACAGCACACGAGCCAGCTGTGAGCAGGTTCTGCCGGCTGAGGAAATCAATACATTCACTTACTCACCTCTTTTGTGTCCATACCCAGGTAAAGAAAAAGATTCCGGAGCCCCTCCGAATTCGCGCTGACATGCAGGATATCCCCTGGATTAACCGTCAGGTTATCTGTAAAAAGTTCAGTTTTATTATCCCGGGTGATGGAAAAAATCAGACATTGCGGCACCTTCATCAGCTCACCCGCGGAAAAAGACCGCCCTTGGTCAGGAACCAGCGCGTTATATACCGTAACAGCCGTGGGATCCAGTGGCAAGGCATTTTTCCCCGCCGTTTTTGAGATTTTCTCTTCAATCCGTAAAACGCCCCAATTAATCATGGATACCGTTTGGACCCCCATCCCATCAAACAGCAGGCGATATTCCGGTTTGGTATTCAGTGCGACGATATTTGTCTTTTGAAACTTATCCAGGAACATGCGAGATAACGTCAGATTAAGTGAATCAGACGCTGTCGTCAAAATTATCGCATCAGCTTCGCTCGCGTGAGCACGATCCAGAACCTCTTTGACCAATGCATCCCCATTGATCCGTTTCCCGCGAAACGTATCCGGCAGTTGATTGAAATTCTCATAGACCGTTTCCACAACGGCGACTTCGTGCCCGGCCAAATCCATTTCTACGGCGACATTGGATCCAAATGTTCCGCAGCCGGACCGCCGAGTTGTGCTGCTGGATCACCAGTG
>CALCQT010000285.1 GCA_937894825.1 uncultured Anaerolineaceae bacterium | reverse complement strand
TGTGCGGCCTGTTTACCGCAGATGTGGAAGAAGATACCGGTATCCAGATTTTTATTTACAAAGCAATTCTGGATGCCGATCCGGGACTGCTGACCCCTTCGGAAGAAGGAACACTGGGCTGGTATCCGATTGAGCAGGTGCCGGATCTGGCTGTTGTTCCTGATATTCCTGCTTATTTTGAGCTGATTAAAGCATGGCAGCCGGGGTTTCCGATTTTTTATGTTCGCTCATCGATGGATGATGAAAAGCGTCAGATACTCCATGTGGATCCGAATGGATCCGGGAAAATTTAACAGCCGATGGTCTTTCAGATAAAGAAATATTGACTTTGTTGGTAATGGTTTATTTGCTCGTAACCGAATAGGGACCGCCCCTTGACGCGGTCTTTTCATTGGATATAATACTTTTTATGGTTAATAAATTTTTGTTTCAATCCATGTTGATGCCCATGTGTAAAACTGCGAGGTTCCCTTTCTGATCGCGGATTTTTTCGGATAGAAATCAAAGAACGGCACCTCGAAAAAAGTGAGCCGTTCTTTTTTTGAGAAGCAGCGGAAGATAGACGAAGAGAAGTATGAAAAAACAAATGTTTTTTACAGATAAACGAAACAGTTTCAACGAAAGCCGGTATTTCAGCATGCCTATGGATATGTGCAGGTGGATCCCGTTTGGATAATATTATGGGTTAATCGACCGGTAATAGGTGTCAGAACGGAATCCTCACGAAAGATTGAGGATTCTTTTTTTGTAAAGAAATGGTTGTTCGTGAAAGATTGCTTTTTCAGGAAAGCCAGAAACAAGGAGAAAATGAGTGATGATAAAGAAAATAACGGTATTATTTGAAGCGGTTGCCTCAGAAAAGGTGGAAATATGCCGATAACGATCCCCGATAATTTGCCGGCTGCCGAGTTTCTGGAGGATGAGAACATTTTTGTGATGCGGGGACAACGGGCGCGGACACAGGATATCCGTCCGCTGGAAATTCTGATTCTGAATCTGATGCCGAAAAAGATGGAGACCGAAGTTCAATTGCTGCGGCTGCTCAGTAACAGCCCGCTTCAAATCAATATTGACCTGATGCACACCGCTACCCATGTCTCAAAAAATACGCCTGCTGAATATCTGGCACATTTTTATAAGACCTTTGATCAGGTCAAACACCATAAATATGATGGCTTGATTATCACGGGTGCGCCGGTCGAAAATCTTCCTTTCGAGGAGGTTGATTATTGGGAAGAACTATGCGCGTTAATGGACTGGGCAAAAAAGAATGTGTACTCGACGCTTTTTATCTGCTGGGGAGCGCAGGCGGGGTTATATTACCATTATGGAATCCAGAAATATCCGCTTGCGAAGAAGATCAGTGGAATTTACACCCATCGACCGGTGATCAATAATCATCCGCTGTTGCGCGGCTTTGATGAAATCTTTTATATGCCCCATTCACGCTATACGGAAGTGCGGCAGGCAGATGTGGAGCAGAACCCGGATCTGCAGGTGCTGGCGGTGTCGGATACGGCGGGCCTGGCGATCACTGCGTCCCGTGATGCGCGACATTTTTTCATTCAGGGCCATACCGAGTATGACCGGTTGACGCTGGCGGAAGAGTATATCCGGGACACGAAAATTGGTATTAATCCGGAGATCCCGGAAAATTATTACCCGGGAAACAGTCCGAAGTCAATCCCGATCATGTACTGGCGCAGTCATGCCAATCTGCTGTTTGTGAATTGGTTGAATTACTATGTCTATCAGCGGACCCCGTATGACATTACAACGATCACCTGATCTGATGTGAAAAAAAGCATCCGATAATCTGTATTTCGAAAAAAAAGATCCGATTCCGTTGCGGCCACATTGGCCGAAACAGAATCGGATCTTTTTTTCAGGCGTCCTTTCCAAAATCTGAATCTTCATGAATTTCGATTGATATTTGTCATCCCTGATTGGGATGAATTTCACATTTTCAATTTTTCTATACTTGTTATAATGTGTTAACAAGTTCAGTAAAACCCTTGGATTTGACATCTCGGCAGCTTTTATTGTTCTTCAAATTTTGGTGACTCAATGTAAGGGGCAGAACAAGACAGGAAAAAAATGGATCCACGGACGCCGATTTATTATCAGATTACTGATGAATTAGAAGAAAAAATACGCTCAGGACAATATCATCCGAGAGAAAAATTACCTTCGGAGAATGAATTGGTCGGTATTTTCCAGACAAGCCGGCTGACAATTCGCCGTGCTTTGAGTGAACTGGAACGAAAAGGTTTGATTTACCGTCTTCATGGCATTGGCACATTTGTTTCTCCTGCGCAAGGGATGAACACTTTCGGATTTGGCGGATTTACAGAACGGTGCGCCAACCTGGGGTTGGAGACATCCACAGAAGTGCTTAATTTTGAGATCATTGACGAATTGCCTGACTTTTTTACAACGACCCTGCAATTCCCAATAGATCATTATGAGGATAACCGGCACTTGAAGTTGGAACGAATAAGAAAAATTAACAAGCGCAGCGTCGCTTTTGAAACGTCCTATCTTCCCCTGGCGCTTTATCCGGCTTTGACGGATCAATATGATCCCGAGACATCCCTGTATCAGTTTCTTTTCAACAAATATAAGGTTAGCCGGCTCCACACACAGTCGATCCTGTTACCGTATTTATCCACAGGAGACGACGCAGCCAGATATTCCATTAAAGCCGGTACCCCGCTATTGGAAGTCTTTTTCTGTGTCTGGGGAAAAGCGCAGCAAATTCTGGAATACACCCACTCGTTTTACACCCGCGATTTCCCATTGCGCTTTCGCTGGGAGGAGTAAAAGTCGAAGAAGAAATTATCCGGATATTTCTCATCGTCCCCCATAGGCTGATATTTATTCGGAGAATAACATAAGGAGAAAAGAAAATGAAGAAAAGTATTGTTTTGTTAGTTCTTGCAGTGCTCCTGGCGTCAGTCATGAATGTGTTTGCCGCCGACGATCTGTACACTGTGCGAATGGTTTACTGGCCGGGACCGGAATCAGACGCGATGCAGATCGTTTTGGACTATTTTAATGAAAATCTTGCCGAAGAAGCCGGTTTTTATGTCGAACAGGAACTTTTTGGTCGTGATCAGATTATGCTGAAACAGGAAGCGCTGATGACTGCCGGTTCTTCAGACGTGGACCTCTTTTTCACCGCTTCCCGCTGGCTGGGCAAGTATTATTCCTTTATGGAACCGTTGGAACCTTTGATGAGTGATCCCGAAGTCAACATTTGGGGTACGGACACAACCGGCAGGATCCAAGCTGCTGTAGACGGTTTCCGCGGGTTTGACGGTACCCTTTACGGTGTTCCGATGGACATTTCTTCCCATTTCCTGTATTACCGTTCTGACTACATTGATCAGTTATTGACCGATGCTGCCTGGCAGGAAACTTATAAGAAGATCAGTCTGGAACAGCTGGGTGTCGAATTGGAACCGAAACATCCGGAGGAATGGACCTGGGATGATTATCTGGCGGCTTCTTATTTCTTT
>CALCQT010000284.1 GCA_937894825.1 uncultured Anaerolineaceae bacterium | reverse complement strand
TCGTATGAGAAAAGTCACCGAAAATGAAAGCGGCAGCATGACATTCCTCGCAAAAAAAACCTTTTCCCTTTTGATTCGGGTGTAAAAATTGAAACTATTTCAAAACAGAAATCGTTCTTAGGATGATGGATTCATACCTGCGCGGATGGGTCCGGAAAAGCCTTTTTGCAAAAAGCAGAAAAAACAGGACCATGGCAGTTTTGCGGCAGTGATCGTGTCAGCAAAACAGAAAGAGAAACCGGTGCGGTCACTGATTTATTTAGAAAGCTGGAGGACACAATGTATTTCAAAAGAAAAAGTCAGATTTTAATTGGATTTTTAGTAATCGTCGGAATTTTGGGCTTCGTTGGAATAAGCCATGTTTCGATACTCGCACAGACGCCTGTCCCAGAAAATTCAGCGCTTGAGGTTCAGATTCTTCAGACCATCCAGGCATATAACGAAAAAGCAGCCGAATTTGCCTTTCAGCCCGGCTGGCTGATGATTGCCTTCGACCAGGAAAGCTACATTCAATACAGCAGCCCGAAACCGTTGCCGGCGAAACATCGTGAAGAATACTGGTTCCTTCTGGATGAAAACCGAAACCCGGTCACGATGGTCGAGTTCCTCATTTCTGATGAAACTGGAAAAGTCGCCTTGGGAATAACTCAAGAAGGACAGACCATCTCTTTTTGGAACGAAGAAACCTATCAGGAGGAACCTTATCTGCCATCTATCGACCTGTATCTGGAATCCAGTCTCGATGAGTATATCTCCTACGATGTTGAACATACAGTGTCGCTGAAGACGGAAAAATTGAATGATGCTGAGAGTGATTTTGATTTGATTGAGTTGGTGGCCTCTTATCCGGATTCACAGCCAATCTCAGTCTACGCAGGGATGGAAACAAGAGGACGGCAAGATCGTTATTGGATCGATCCGAATACCGGTCTCTTGCAGCGATATGAACACGCATTTGTTCTGGTGGATGGATCGCTGGTACCTTCTTCTGTAAAAGAAAACTTCCAGTATCAGCCGAATTCCGAACCACCGGCAGAATTACGCGAAGTGCTCGAAAAATACAAATAAGGAAGGTAAAAAAAATGAAAAATTTTTTTCTGGGTCTAGCTTTACTCACTTTTCTGATATTTTCAGTGGGAAATGTATACGCAGTTACACAGTCTGGACCATCTCAACAAGTAGGTGATGCAACCTGTTATACCCAAACAGTAATAAACACCTCTCCCAATATCACCGGGAAAGGTGTTAGCTCTGCCACCAAATACATTACCCGGATCGGGGGAAATACATACGCCATCCGAGAGTATTGTGCTCAGACGATCAGGCAAAATAATAATATTGGCGGTTGGGTAGGATACAATACGTCATACAGTGAAACCGGAACGGCTTCACTGAATTGGCAAGATTACTGTTATGGACAAGCTGCAGGAAGTTATGCGATACATGATTTTGTCAACGGGCAATCATGGGCACCCGTGTTTGAATCGGCAAAATTTCCAAAGTGATGTAACACACCGCTACGTCAAGGATAACTTTTCACAATAATATCTTATAAAATTCAACGGGCCTTTCATTCATGGAAGACCCGTTGAATCATATATTTGATTATTCCTCGAAAGCACAGCGGAAACCGCGATTGAGACCGGGGAATTCGCCTGATGCACAACCCGCGCAGTCTGTCTGCAGAAGATACTATATGTTCAGATCAGCAAGCTCCAAATTTGCTAATAAGATTTCACGTTCCGTGAAACGGGCGCGTATCTAGAAGGGTTTTCTTCTCCAATTGCGCATAAACCTTATTGAAATCACACTTTGAATACACTGATTCCTATTCTTTTTTTGATAAATATTACATCCGAGATATCCATGACAAAAAGCATGAAAACCCAATCTTCATGCATGATATTCGCTATGATTTTATAATTCGCTTTACAAATTGAAACTCTTTCAGACCGGCAATCGTCTATTAGGATATGGACCCATATCCGCGCGGATGGATTCGGAAATGATTTTTTATAAGCGCGCTTGTCAGAATCACGTGGCAGTGTACAGAACACTGTCCGGATTCTGACCAAGAGGAGAAAGGATTCCCATGACCAAAGAAAAGACCCATCGAAAGAACCTGTTGCTGCCGCTGCTGGCGGCCATCCTGCTGCTGGTCCCGGCCCAAATCCGGTCCGCAGCTCAAACCCCCAACGGGAGCTATGACCTGCTGATCCGTCCCCCGGACGCCGTCTCCCCGCTGGAAGCGCAAAGCGGACTGATCAACGGCGACTACCTCTACCGGACTGATGGCGAGTCCATCAGCCAGGCTCAACTGGACGCCATCCGCGCCATGGCCGGCGTGGAGATCGCCGCGCCGATTTCGGTGGTCGGCTCCTTCGTCAACCAGGCCGGCGGAATCAATTTGGAGATCCCACACCCGGTTCCTTACACGCGATACACCCTC
>CALCQT010000283.1 GCA_937894825.1 uncultured Anaerolineaceae bacterium | reverse complement strand
GCAATCATAATTATAAAAAATCATTATTAATAAGAAATTCAGGAGGAGAGGCAAATGGAGAAAAAACAGAGAAGAAAGACCGGCGAACCGGCAGCGAAAACGAGAAGAGTTCCGGCCATATCAAGAAACGAAACTGCCGAATTTAATCCGGATTACACGTACGTGATCCAAAACCTGAAAAAGATCGCAATTCTGGCGGTCTGCTTCATCAGCTTTCTGGTAATTCTATCGTTTATCCTGTAAGGCTGGTAGTTCGAAATTCAGGAATCTCCTCTTCTTAAATGAAACCTGTCGTTCAGCTGTTTGGGAAAATTACTCAAACAGCTGAACGGTCAAAAGCATTCCCAGCCCGGGATTCCCTTTCCCATGGATTTCGTAACCCGGCTTCGGGATGCAGGTTCGGAACAGGGGAAACGCTACTTGCAATTTAGTATGCCTGTTTCGAACCAATTGGAAGGGTCAGTTTGTGAACCCTGAGCAGTATTTATGTTAACCAACTTCAATCCAATGCCCTCGGCTGTTTCGCCGGCCATCCTGGCGGCGCTCGCCAGGCCGCAGCCAGGATCCCTCGTCGAATTCACGTCCCAACTCAAACCGAAAATAACTTCTGTTCTTTTCCCGGACGCCATCGCGCTGGAGCTTTTCAGTTGCGGGCGCGCCGGACTATACGAGCTGGCCATTTCAAGTTTTGCTCAGAAAGAGGCTTTATTCTGTATTAATGGTCCACTGTCTCAGCAATGGTACGATCTGGCCAAGTCATTCGATATTGAGACGGATATTATCGAGAACAGTTACGGCAAAGTTTTTACGGTATCCCAACTGGAAAAAAAACTGACCGAACAGCGTTATGATGCGGTCTTTTTGGTCGAAGTGGATCCGTTTACCGGCGCCTATACCGATATCGCGGAACTTGCCGCATATATTCGGAAGACTGCTCCTGACATGTTGATCGTGACCGACTGCTCGGCAAGCATCACCAACGTACGCCCCTTGAAGGTCGGAACGGAAACGGATATCCTGCTCTCTGCCAGCGACATTTCCCTCGGCTTACCGCCCGGAGAACATGGATTGCTGAAAACGTTGGCAGCCCCGGGAAAAGGCTGGTACTTCAATTTTGCCAAACAACATCTGAGCAACGCAGATTCTGTCTTTGAAGATGTTCCTTATCCGCTTCTTTATGCGCTGGACAAAAAACTGGACGAGATATTTCTTGAAGGTCTTGATGAAAAAATCGCCCGGACAAATCATCTGGCGCAAGTTTTCCGAACCTGGACAGAAGAAAAAGATTTTTCAATCCTGACAGACAAAGAAAATCAGGCCCCGAATTTCACGATCCTGCAATGTCTCCCTCAATTCACCCCGCACGATCTGACTGAATTCCTGAAAAGCTATGACATTACCATCGGGTTATGCCCGGGAGAAATGAAAGAAACCTTCTTTTCGATCGCACACATGAACGCAACTACAGAAAAGGATATTAGTCACTTCTTTTACGCTTTTAATCAGTTTTTAGCTTATTATGATACAAGGAATCAATTGGCGAAAGCAAGCATTTTTCGATCAATAACGAAAAAGGAGGAATAAATGAGAGGTGCAGCAGCACGTCGGGAAATAGTTTTTCTGGCCATGTTAGGACTTTGTTTATTTGGCATCATTCTTTTTTCCAAATCTCATTATGGTGTTGAGTTGGGTTTTCTGCCGCGGAAACCACTCTCGATCGGATTCCAAGAGACTCGGAGCGCCGATACCTGGGCTGTCTCCTTTGACCAGCTCAACGGTAAAATCAAGAACGCCTTTACCGTGGATGGTCAAACCCCGTCCTTTGTCTATCTTTCGATGAAAGCCGACGGAGGAAAAGTCTCATTCCGGGTACAGAGCGACACAATTACCAGAGATTTCGAATCATTGGCAGACATCATCGAAATTCCGCTTTCGCAGTTCGGCGAAGGTGTAATCCATTTGACACTGATTGGTGAAAAAGCGGCAGCCGGTGACGTCTATGTACGCTGGGGAGAGCAGAAATTTGAGAACAGTGGCAAATCAGGATTAATTATTCAGAACTAAAATCTTCTTTAATTGCTTTAACAGCTAAATTCACCCCTAATAATACACCTGGTACAAAGGGACCCGGATGGGTTCCTGCACCCACATAATACAAATTCCGAATATCACCGCTGCGATGAGGGAATCGAGAGATCGGTCTGTGATAATTGCCGGGACGGATTGAAAATGCCGCACCCAGATAGGAACCGTTTTTCTCTTCCAATTGGTGCGGGTCCATAAACGTCTCGAAAATCATATGCGTCCGCAAGTCCGTCAGGAAATAGGGTTGGATCAAATCCAGAATCCTGTTCCGAAATCGGAATGAGGCCTGGGCCCATTCGATTTTTCCGGACAGGTTCGGCACCGGCGCAACAACCGACAAGGATTGACATCCGGGAGGCGAAGCATACGGATCATTTTTCGAAGGGACACGCAGCAGAAAAAAAGGATCAGCGGAAAGTTGTTTATATTCGAATAATTCTGTCAAAAATCCTTCGTATTTTTCCGGAAATATGAAGTTATTTCCGGCAAGGGAAAGCTTTTCTTCCAGAATGCAATTTAAACCAAGATGATAGACAAACACGCTCGTCCCCGGTTCCAGTTTTTTTGCACGTTCCGTATCCGCGTAGCGGGTTTGATCAGAATCGATCAAATTAAGACTGGTCGTCAAAACATCCGCGTTGGACAAAACGATATCCGCGTGCTGAATACTGCCATCCGAAAGCCGGACGCCTGAAACACGGCGGTTAAAAATTTGCAGCTCCTGCACTTCAGTTTCATAGAAAATTTCGCCGCCCGATTCCAAAAAAAGTGAAACCAGCGCATCCACCAGTGTTTTCATCCCACCGACCGGGATCCAGGCGCCCCAACGATTAAAAATCGCCGGAATCACCCGGTCAAGATTACTGCTCTCTTTGGGATTCCCTCCCGCCAACAAAGGCCAGCAATTAAATAAGCGCCGAATTTCCTCCCCTTCAAGCCTGTTCGCTAATTCCGCATTATTCCATCCCGGGAAGCGTTTTCCCCAAGGGAACAGCGGCGCAGCAGAGAGTGGGCTGGCATAGGTATCAAAAAAAATCTCATTAAAAACCTTGTCATTTTCTTCACAGTAAGTCAGAAAGGAAGCCTGATCCGCCGGAGAAAAAAGACCGTTCATTTGTGACGTCATGGCAGGATCGTTAAAAAAGGCAAACCGCCGTCCTCCCGGAAAAATTGCCTGGAAAACCGGATCAAACGGCTGGAATTCAAAATAATCTTTGCGATTGCGTCCGGCTTTTTCAAAAAGTTGATCAAACAGAAACGGCGCGGTAATGATCTCCGCGCCGAAATTGAAACGAAATCCGTTTTGCGTGTCCGAGCGCAAACATCCGCCCGGGGCCTTGTTTTTCTCCAGAATCGTGACCCGGAACCCCTCCGAAGCCAAAAGGACTCCCGAGGCCAACCCGCCCAGTCCGGATCCGATAATAACAATGTGTGTAGAATTCATCCTGTTTGCAGCAATCTAATAAAAGATTCGAGGGCAAAAGTCAAAGTTGTTCAATTACCGATCCCACCCGTAGGAGTAATCATCTCCGCCAGGGTGCTTCGCGACGACCGCCCCTACAGAACACATATCATTGCTGAACAAACCGGACTTTTTTCAGCACAGCCAACGCCGCAGCCGCATTCTCCATCGTGGCCTGCGTACCCATATGCCCCAGGCGGAAAATTTTTCCAGCCAGCGGTCCGAAGCTGCCGGCAACGCCAAGACCATCTTTTCGCACCTGCGCATCGAAGGCGGCAAAACTCAACCCTTCCGGAACATAAGCTGCCGTGACCGAAGGCGACTGAACGGCAGACGGCTTGGGAAACAGCCGATAGCCGGCCTCCTGAAGCGAATTCCGCACAAATTCAGCCACACGGCTGTGGCGGTCATACACATGCTCCCATCCTTCGGCAGCCAGTTCATCCAAAACAGCTTCCAGCGCCGCGATGCCGTTCCAATCCGGTGTATTCGGATGTTCCTTTGTATCCAACAAGCGGTGCCAGGGAGCAAACGCTTCATATCCGGCATAGCCGCGTTCGTGAATAACGCCCCAGGCCTGTTCACTGACGGAGCAGAAACCAAGCGTAGGTGGTAAGGATAACCCTTTTTGGGACCCGCCCATCACGATATCCGCGTTCCAAGCGTCGCTGGTCACCGGCGTACAGGCAATGGACGCTACTGCGTCGACGATCAGAATCGGAACCGCGTACTTTTTCTTCAGCCGGCCCAATTCGACCAATGGATTCAGCGTCCCCGACGGGGTTTCACAATGAACAACCGTGATGACCTTCGGCGCAAATGTTTTGATTTTTGCTTCGATCCGGTCCAGATCGTGCAGCGTTTCGTCATATTCATAGGAGACCACTTCAACCTGAGCCTGAAGCGCCTGGGCCATGTCCGCAAAACCGGCGCCAAAAAAGCCGGTACTGATACACAGCACCTTATCACCCGGAGCGACACAGCTTTTCAGAGCGCCCCAAAGGATCGCCATGGCTTCACCGGATTGGATAATGATCTCCTGCTCCGTCCCGATGAGTGTCTGAATTTTCCGGCTCACCGTGCCATAGGTCCCAAAGAATTCATCTTCAGCATACCCTGCGCCAAAATCAGCAATAAGAAACGGGTGGGCAGCCGGTGAAATTTTTACCGGGCCCGGCATCATCGGAATCGTGTAATTCTTCATTGGTTTCGTCCCAACCGGCTTTAGTTGCAGCCCCCGCCGCCGCAGCCACTGCAGCCGGAGCAGCCGCCGCCATTATGAATATGACCGGCAGACAGTTCATGTTCAGTCGCAGGCCGGATTTCGACCACTTCGGTTTCGAACTTCAGCT
>CALCQT010000282.1 GCA_937894825.1 uncultured Anaerolineaceae bacterium | reverse complement strand
CAGCGAGGTCATGGTTTTATACGCGTCACTCTCAACCGGAGCAAACCACATCGAGAGATAAAAGCGATACAGCAGTGGATTCTCCCGTGCAAACGCGAAACTGGTTTCGGCCGCCGCGCTGAGCGTGCTCATGACGTCCCGATGATACTGCACCGCCTCAAGCTGCTCAAAAAATGGCTCCATCCGCTCCTTCAGCAGCGTATTGAGCAGTCCGTTTTTGCTGCCGAAATAATGATAAAGGGTCGGTTTACCGACGCCCGCGGTGTCCGCAATCTGCTGCACGCCCACTGCATCATACCCATAACGGGCAAACAATTCCAGCGCCTTGGCGAGCAAGTTCTCACGGTTATTCATAATAGCAACAGTATACCGAACGGTATACTGTTTGTCAAGGGGGTTATTTTAAAATGTTTACAGATCAGTTATGTGTGGCGATTTCGCGATCCAGCGTTTTGGCGATGGCCTCAATTTTCTGACAGGACCTTAGCAAATCCTGTTTTGCCGATTCGAAATTCAATGTCAGCAGCTTCCGATTTTCCATCAGGATTTCCCCGTCCACGATGGTGGCCCACACGTTCGACGGGTTGGCGCTGTAAACAATCGCGGCGCTGGGATCATAGATCGGGCTCATATTGACACTGTCCGTCTCGAAAATGACCATGTCTGCCCGTTTCCCGCGTTCAAGCGAGCCCACCAGATGATCCATGCGCAGCGCTTTGGCGCCGTTGATGGTCGCCATGCGCAGAATCTCACGCGGCGGGAAAAGACTGCGGTCATTTTGAAACAGTTTTTGGATTTTCCCGACCAACGAAAGCTGAGTTACGATGTCGATGGTGTTCCCGCTCATCGGCCCGTCCGTGCCGAGACTGACCGGAATTCCTTTCGCCATCATTTTGGCCACCGGCGCAACGCCTTTGGCGCTTTTCGCGTTCGAACCGGCATTGTACGAAACGTTCACGCCGCAATCCGCCAAGATATCAATATCCTGATCATCAACATTGATCGCATGAGCAGCCAAAAAGCGCTCGTCCAAAATTCCGATCTGATGAAGGTAACCGACCGGTGTCAAGCCGAATTCATCCCGGCATTTCTGCTGTTCAAAATCCATTTCGGCCACATGCATACACATCGTCACATCATGGTCCGCCGCGATGCGGTGACATTCCCGCAAATGTTCGGTATCGTTGGTATACAGCGCGTGGCAATTTACGGCAGGCATAACGCGGGGGTGCCCCTGCCATTTTTTCACAAAGTTACGAGTATAAGGGATCCCGCCATAGGGCTGGGCAGCGCTGGGCGTCGGTGTGTTCATCACCGTTTCGGATAATACGCCGCGCATCCCGCTGGCCGCCACGGCTTCGGCGATATCATCCTCAAAATAATAGGCGTCGTAAACGGTCGTGACGCCGCCCAGCAAAAGCTCCGCCATGGCATAGCGCGCGCCGGTCACAGCCAGTTCCCGGTTCATCGCGCGGGCTTCCAGCGGGAACAGGTACCGGCGCAAACGATCCGGGACGTCATCCGCCAGACTGCGAAAGACCATCATGGACATGTGGCAATGGGTGTTGATCATGCCGGGCATGATGATTTTTCCGCCGCAGTCAATCTTCCGGTATGCCGCAAAATCGCCCAGGTCCGTCATGGCTTGGCTTGGTCCGATCGCTTCAATCCGATCTCCCTGAATGCAGATAAAACCATTTTCGTAGGTACGGTACTCCGGGTCAATCGTCAGGATGGCGGCGTTATAGAAAAGTAAGTTAGACAAAATACTCCGATGACTGGTCTGTGTTGTATTATTGGGGAGGCAGGGAATCTTCGTTCACATCGTTCAGGAGGGCTTATCGCCCTCCTGATCATTAACAAAGGTTCCGACCGAATTTCGTTACGAATTCAGGGTGATGTTCCAGAGGTCAATCCACTTGGAAAGATTTTCGTTGACGATTCCGAAATCCACAACGTTCGATTTTTCTGCGGTTTCGATGGAGGTCAGTTTCGCAGCAACTTCCGGTTCAAGCTCGACCTCGGTATTTACAGCCGATTCGGGCACGATATGCGCGCCGGCAAGCTGGCTCTCGACCGACAAAACATGGTTCACGAACAAATAAGCGAGTTCTTTCTGGTCGGAGCTTTTCACAATATTGATGGTGTTGAAGTTGAGATATGCGCCTTCCGTCGGGTCAATGAAGACCAGATTTGCGGTGGAGTCATCGCCCATCGTGTTATATGCGAATTCCGCAGCCATGGCCGCAACAATTTCGCCGGAGGCGAACATGTTTTTCAGATCCGAGGACTTCGAATAAGTCTTGACGATATTGGGTTTCAATTCCGCCAGCGCAGCGAACGCGCCCTCACCGCCATCGGTCTTATAGTCGGTACCGGCATAATTGGAAGCAATCGCGACGACAGCCGGGCCAAAGGTGGTGCCGATGTCGGGAATCGCAATCTTGCCAGCCAATTCCGGTTTCCAGAGGTCCGCGAAGGAAGTGATTTCGCCCGCCGCTTCTGTGTTGTAGATGATCCCCAATCGGTTCATCGTCACAGCCGGGCCCTGCAGCCCTTCTCTCAGGAAGCTTGCTTTCTCCAGCACGGAATCGGCATTCGGGACCAGTGAATAATCGAATTCATCGAAGAGTCCGGCCGAAAAGCCATCCTGTGCATACTGCTGCGACAGATAGATCAAATCCACGTCAGTGTTCGGATCATTCTTCAATTTGGTCAACCGTTCTGCGTTGGTACCGCCTTCATAAACCACAGTACAGCCATATTTTTCTTCAAACGGTTTGACAACCGCTTCGATGATTTTCTCATCCGCCAAAGCAAAATTGGAGATGACCAGCGTGGCGCCTTCCGTTTGCGCTGAAACGAAAATTTGCCCGCTCGCCACAAAGATTGTGGCAAAAAGTAAGGCAACGATAACGATACGAGTTAATTTCATTTTTTCCTCCATCAATTTTTTATTGCTTCACGAAAAACCGTGCTGCACAGTACAAGAAAGATTGGCATACTTGTTCACGCAATCCCGTTCCGTTCAAACCACCACTAACCTGACTGGCGGAATATAAATCCGAATCGGGTCCCCAGCCTCCAACAACACATCGCTGCTGTTATTCACAAACAGATCGCCAAACAGCGTGTGAACTTTATATTGATAGCTCTGCCCCAGATAGGTCCGCACCAGGACCGTCCCCGCGATCACATTATGATCCGGGTGGGGTCCGGAATCGTCCAAAATCATGATGTCATCCGGACGAATCGCTCCTTCATAAGCGGATTGCTCCTTCAAAGGCTTTTTCTCGACCGCAAACATCGTGTCGCCGCAAAAGAAGCTGCCATCTCGCTTCTCCAGTTTGAAAAAGT
>CALCQT010000281.1 GCA_937894825.1 uncultured Anaerolineaceae bacterium | reverse complement strand
AATATAGATACTCGTTAAAGAGCGCCTGATAACCGGCGAACAATTCCGGTTCGAAAAACTTGCAGTCCGTCTCACGGTAAAGCCTGGGGTCACGGATCAATTCGGTGGTGACATCTTCGCCGTTGATGCGGACCAGCGGAAACCAGGACAGATGATTGAGGCCAAAACATTCCGCATCAATTTGTTCCGGCGACACGCCTTTCATCGCCGCGATTTGAGATAACAGACTGGTGGGAGCGTCGCAGATTCCATAGGTGAAACCGAATCCCGCATAGCGCAGAGCCTGCGAGACCAGCCCGGCCGGGTTGGTGAAGTTGAAAACTTTGACAGAGGGTTTGGCTAATTTCCGGATCAGTTCGCAATAGGTCACCAACACCGGAATTGAGCGCAAGGCGAACGAAAATCCGCAGGCTCCGGTCGTTTCCTGGGCCAGCAGCCCATATTTGCGCGCGATCTGTTCATCCGCGACACGGGTCTGATCTTCTCCGACGCGGATCGTTGTGATGACGTAATTGGCGTCCCTGACCGCTTCTTCCCCGCTGTTCGTAAGCCTGACTTTCAATTCCGGCTCAAGTACTGCGGCGACATCCTTTGCCAGTGAACCGAAAATTTCAAGTTTTTCAGCGTTGTTGTCCATCAGGACCAGTTCGCGAATTCCGAGTTCCTTCGCTTGCAGCGCAATGCTCTTGGCGAGGAAGAGGGAGCGGACGCCCCCGCCTCCGATTACTGTCAATTTCATAAGCCTGTCCTCTGCTTTTCGGCATTACGCCAGTTCGGATATCACCTTTTTGTATTCCTGAATTTCTTTCAGAATCGTATCAAGCGCCTGTGGTTCTTGCTGAACGAGTTGTTGTTCCAGCGTTTCCGCATAGCGCAGCAGGTCATCCCGATTTATCTTTCGAGGCTGCGCCGGCAAATATTTCCGATAGTTTTCGATGTAAAGCTGACGAAGCGTGGGCTCATCCAGGTCCAGCCCGTGACAGTTTTCTTCGAAGGAGACAAATTCCTCATCGGTCTCAAGGCTCCGGCGCAGATTGCCGACCGTCTCCCGCCAATGGCCTGAAATAGTGTCCGTGCCAAAAAAGATGCGGTCCGCATAGTGTTTGAAAAACGCGCGCCATTCCTCATAACGTCCGGCAAAACTTTCGAACATTTCCCATCCGGGTGTGATGTCATAGCTCAGATTTTGATAGCGCTCCAAATAGGCGGCGGCCTTTTCCAGATCATCCGCGACGAAGAAAAAATGAGGAAAGATGATGCGCAGCCCGGGGTGTTTTTCCACGATATGGATCGCTTCCGCCTCGATGGTGTCTTTGGGCGGAAAGTGGCCGTTCCCGTAAAAGACGGAGTCACCTTTTGCCTTGGCCCATTCCGGCATCCGGTCCCAGGTCCAAAACTCGATGGGGTCGTTGATATGGTACAGCAGCGGCCAATCCTGTTCTTCCATATAGCTGAACATGGGGTCATAAAGCGGATCATCCAATGGAACGCCGATTCGGCGGCGGATGCCGGGTTTGCCGTCCATCATTTTGATCCCGTCAAAACCGAGCGCATGGAATTCCTGTGCCTGCCGGAGCAGACTGTCCGCTGTCGGCGCACCCTGCTCCGGATAGATGAATCCTGCAAACCCGTGGCAACGCTGCGGTGATTTCAATTTCAGCCAGGCAGTCAGGAGATTATTGGCTGCAAAAGACAGCCCCAGTGAAGTTGCGCTCAATATCGTAAATTGGTCGTACGCCAGTTCGTCTGCCATGCGGAGCAGGCTGTCGGCATCCGCCTGATTGAAAACATGAATGTGAACATCGGAAACGGGATAACGGAAAAACATTTGCAGTCTCCTTTTTTCTCAATCATACGTGAAATCCTTTTCCTGTCAAGTGGGAAGCAATATCGCAATTTGTGAAACACAGGCGTATTTGTAGAGACTGCTTACTAATTTATAGGAAATTTTTAGCGCTTGACAGGAAAAGGTTTTCCTTTATAATCGTTTTTATCATTTGGAGTGTCCATGAAAGATAAGATCGACATCAAATTTATTGCGGGAAAAGCGCAGGTGTCCCCTGCCACGGTATCCCGTGTTCTGAATAAGTCAAAAGCTGTCAGCCCGGAGCTGAAAAGCCGCGTCCTCAGCATGATTGAGAAATATGACTACCGTCCGAATGAAATGGCGCGCGGGCTTATATTCCAAAAATCTAATTTGATTGGCATCATCACGCCGCGCGTCGCGAATGCGTTTAATGCGGAACTGATTTCGCAGATCGAAAAGCGGGCCAATCAGGCGCATTATGATGTCATTATTTCCAATATTTCAGGGAACTTCGAAAACGAAAAAAAAGCTTTTCGCATTATGCACGATCGGCGGGTGGACGGCATCATTCTGCTGCACGAAAATACGCCTGAGGAGATGGCTGAATTACAGCGGATCAGCGACATTCCTATTGTGTTGGCGAGTGTGCGGGTTGAAGGCAGTTCGCTGCCAAATGTGTCAATTGACGATGAACGGGCCGCTTATGAAGCGACCCGCTACCTGATTCAGTTGCGCCATATGAAGATCGCCGGCGTCTTCAGCGACTCCTATTCCGCCGGTAATTTGCGTAAAAAGGGGTTTCTGGATTGTCTGTCTGCGCAGAATATTGCGCCTTTTGCGCTGTTTATCGGCGAATGTACGTTTCATGGCGGTGCGGTGATTGCGGAACGGATTCTCGCGCTGCAAGAAAAGCCCACGGCGGTTTTTTTCATCAGCGACGAGATGGCCATCGGGGCGATCAATTATTTCCAGGATCACCGGGTTCGGGTCCCGGAGGATATCTCGGTATTCAGTTTTGACGATATCGAGCTGGCGAGCTATGTCCGTCCCCGTTTGTCCACGGTTCATCAGCCGGTTCGTGAGATCGGTCAATACGCAACCGAAATGCTGCTGGCCTTAATCGAGAAAAGACCGCTGTACCAGCCTCAGCAGATCCTGCCCCATCATGTGATTATCCGGGATAGCTGCGCCGCGTTGGAAAATTAATGAGTTTTGGGTAGAAATGTTCATAAGGAGGACATTATGTCAGAAAAGATGAAAAAGATTGGTGTATTGCTTGTGTTGATTTTGTTGTTCACAGTCGTTTTGAGCGGATGCGGAAGCAAAGCCACAGAAACGCCGCCTGAAGCGACGGAAGTTCCGGCGATTCCTGAAGCGGACGAGGCCGGGGAGGTAGAACCCGCTGAAAGCGCAGCTGCCGGGAAGGTAAAAATCTCCTTTGCTCTGTGGGATGAAGTTCAGAAGCCTGTCTTTGATACGCTGGTGAAACAATTTAATGAAGAAAACCCGGATATTGAAGTCGAAGTTCAATTGACTCCCTGGAGTCAGTATTGGACAAAACTGGATGCCGCCGCCGGTGCGAAGACGGCCCCCGATGTCTTTTGGATGAATGTCTACCTGCCGAAATATACCGATGCCGGCATTATTGAACCGCTTGACAGTTATATCGAAAAAGATGGAATCGACAAAGCGCAGTGGGTTCCTTCCATGCTTGAGCTTTACAGCGATAAAGGCGTCCAGTATGGTCTGCCGAAGGGCATGGACGTTGTCGTTGTGGCGTATAACAAGCGGATACTTGATAAATATGATGTCGCCTACCCCGAGGAGGGCTGGAGCTGGGATGATTTTGTTGCCAAAGGCGCTGAATTGCGTGACAAAATCACTGAAGCAGGCGGAGATGAATATGCGGTCGCGATCGAACTGGATTCACAACAGCCTTCCTATTTGCAGCTGCTGGTTGAAGACGGGCTCAAAATCTACAGCGACGACGGCCTGACGACTGATCTGAATGATCCGAATGCGGTCAAAGCTTTTGCGGATTTGGTTGGGTTGATCGATGAAAAAATTCTGCCGGAATATACCGTTCTTTCTGACACCAAGGGAACCGATCTCTTTATTTCCGAGAAAGCCGGCCTGCTTTATGTCGGCTCCTGGAAAGCTTCTGTCCTGGACAGCGCTTCCTTCGCCGAAAATATCAGCTTGATCCCACTGCCGAAACGCGAAAACAATAATGTGGCGTTAGGCGGTATCAGCTATGTGATCAGCGCCTTCTCCGAACATAAGGACGCAGCCTGGAAACTGGCAAAATTCCTGGCCGGACCGGAATCCAACAAACTCCAGGCTGAAGAGCGGATTGAAATCCCGGCTTATATTGCGGTTCAGGACAGTTATGGCCCGACTTTTGAGCACATTGACGGGAGCATTTTCATCGAACAAAGCAAGTCCGCTGTGAAATACCCGATCCATCGCGCATTGGCCACGACGACCCAGATCATTTCTGATCACGCCGCGACGATCTTCCTGAAAGAAGTTACGCCGGAAGAGGGCGTCGCCGCCATGGCGAAAGATGTGCAGGATGCGATCGATGAATATAACGAGACACAGAAATAGCTGATTATTTCATTTGCATACCGCGGCTGCCGGCTAATACCGGCGGCCT
>CALCQT010000280.1 GCA_937894825.1 uncultured Anaerolineaceae bacterium | reverse complement strand
TGTAACAGCGTTCTCCGTTGCTCTTTGATAATCTGGAAGCATTTACGGAACTTCACCGACAGACCAACATTCCATTGGCAACCGGAGAACGCTGTTACACACGTTGGGATTTCAAGCGGATATTCCAACTTGGCTGTGTTGACATTATCCAGCCTGACTTAAGCCACGCAGGCGGAATTTCAGAAGTGCGGCGGATCGCTGCAATGGCCGAAGCCTATGATATCGCGATTGCGCCCCATTGTCCGCTAGGTCCGGTTGCGTTCGCTTCTTGCCTGCAAGTAGATTTTGCGTCCATTAACGCCTGTATCCAAGAACAAAGTTTGGGAATGGCCTATAACGACGGCAATGAAATGGGGCTTTATATGAAGGATCCCACTGTTTTTCAGTTTGTTGACGGTTATGTTGAATTGCTGAAAGGCCCTGGCCTTGGCATTGAGATGAGCGAAGCCGCCATCCGGGAAATGGCAAAAACTGGACACGATTGGAAAAATCCGGTTCTTCGGCTGGAAGATGGAAGTATATCGGAATGGTAAGAAGAAAAAATGAACATTATTACAATCCAATCCGAAGCGCTTTTAGGCGAAGGCCCCCGTTGGCGGGCTGATGTAAAAACATTTTACTGGACCGATATTCTAGCCGGTAAAATTTTTGCATATAATCCTGCAACAAATGAAAATAGGCTCATTTTTCATTGTGCGTATGAAACCGGCGCATTTTTGTTCAATCAACACTATGATTTGCTGTTGTTTACCCAAAAAGGACTGCTTCTTTCTCGCTGGAGCAAAGGCGGTTACACTGAGCCAATTTGTCTGTTTGAGATGAATCTGCCACAAGATGAACGCTTTAACGATGCTACATGCGACGCACGCGGCAGAATTTTTGCCGGAACATTAAGAGAATCACACGCGGGAGGAAATTTATATGTCTTTTCTCGCAAGAAAAGTCCGGACATTTTGCTCTCAGATTTAAAAATCAGCAACGGAATGGGCTTCTCACCAGACAACAAGATTTTTTATCATACTGATTCGGGGGACAGGAAAATTACGGCATATCAATATGATATCGACGCCGGAACCATCCACGAACCTCACACTTTATATACAGCGGAGAAAGAAAACGCCGTACCGGACGGGATGGCAGTCGATGCCAAGGGTGATATCTGGACTGCACTTTGGGGTGGTAGTTGCGTACAGAAGATTTCTTCACAAGGAAAAATCCTCTGTGAATATCAGTTTCCGGCCTTACAAGTGTCAAGTTTGTGCTTTGGCGGTAACGAGCTTACACATCTTTTTGTCACATCTGCATCGATCGGTGAGTCAGAATTAGAATCCGGCGAAAAAAGCCAATATCGAGGCGGCAACTGTTATTTTTGTAAAAATGTGGGAATGGGTGCGCCTGACTTTTTAGCTGGTTCAAATTTTTTCACAGAATCATAAGTATCGACAGCGCTATTTATTTATGATTCGAAAATCAAAAGAAGAACAGAAAGCGCCTTTTCAAAAGACATCGTATCCTATATCAACAGGGATCAATACGGAAAAATATGATAAAAAAACAACCGACCATAAAAGATGTAGCTTTACGATCCGGAGTTTCAATTGCAACCGTTGACAGAGTCCTGCATAATCGGGGAAAAGTCTCTCAAAAGAATTTAAAGGCCGTCACAGAAGCAATTGAACATCTTTCATTTCAGCCCAATCAAATCGCCCGGGCTCTTTCCGTTCGTAAAAACAATCTCAAGATCGGGGTTACCTATCCAAAAGTTGAAAATGAGTTCTGGGCCGAAATTGACTTAGGAATCACCAGCGCTAAAAATCTGTTACGCCCGTTTGGAGTCGAGTTAATCATTGATCATACGAACCGGTATAACCGGAATGATCAGTTAAAATCAATCGACAATCTGATCAAACAGAATGTGAATGGAATAATTTTCACTCCAGTGAGCGACAGCCTGGCCGATATGCTGGATCAGCACATTCCTGAAAATGTTCATTTTGTGACCGTCATTGAAGACATTGTAGGCAGCCGGCGCCTTTTCCACATTGGTCCTGACGATTTTCAAATTGGAGCGCTGGCAGCCAAGCTTATTTATCTCTATACCGAAAAGAACAGCAAAGTAATCATCCTCTCACCCAATGCACGGTTCACTGGCACCCAGAAGCGAATCTCCGGATTCATGAGTAAAATCAAACAGGAACAATTGAATATAGACATTTTGCAGATATGCAATGTACCAAGTGAAACGGAAGAAGAATCTTATCAGGCAATCTATCAAATAACCTTGGACTGCATCCGCAACCATTCAAGTCTGAATGCAATCTACGTTACGAATGGGCTAACGCAATGGTGCGCAGACGCAGTGAAAGATTCAGGGAAATCAGGAAAAGTAAGCGTATTCGGTCATGAATTTACTTCGGGGATCGGTGAGTTTCTGGAGTCAGGAACTGTAGCTGCTACGATTTACCAAAAACCCGCACAACAATTCTATACAGCTATCTGCATGCTTTATGAATTTCTAATCGGTGATCGCACAATAGCGGAGTCAAACATCGTCACTGAATGCAGTATTTTAATCAAGGAAAGTCTTCCATTCATCAAAATTGGGGGAATGGATCTTCTTTAATAGTGGGATGAGCAGTTATCACGGGAAACGCGCCTTTCTCCCTTCACATCCGAAAAAAGCGCCCTTGAAAAGACCAATTGGATTGATCTTCCGGTGCGCTACCATCCCTATACTGCGCGAAAAGAAAATGCTCAAAATTTTTTATCCATAAAATCCGGGAGCGCAATATGCACATCGCCTATTGTTTTCTTTTTACACTTCAGTTGTGCAGAATTAAGAACAATGTCATTGCCAGATCGAACTATAATTAAAAGAAAGGAATCAATCCGGAAAAGGAGCCGTTGCCATGTCTATCCTCGGAACTTTCATCGTTCCGCATCCGCCGATCATTTTGCCGCAGGTCGGACGAGGGGAAGAAAAACGAATCCAGAAAACGATCGACGGTTATCAGCTTGTGGTTGAAAAAATACAGGCGCTTCAGCCCGAAACCGTCGTCATTACTTCACCGCATTCAGCGTTTTATTCTGACTATTTCCATATCTCACCCGAAGCGCATGCCAGCGGCGATTTGCAGCAATTTGGTATTCATACCGTCCATCTCACCGCCGAATATGACCGGCAATTTGCCCGTCTTCTCGAAAAAGAGGCCGCCAGTGTCGAAATCCAGGCCGGCAAGCTGGGGAAAAACAACCCCGGACTGGATCATGGAACGCTGATCCCGCTCTGGTTCCTGCAGCAAAAATATACCGCGTTCCGGCTCGTGCGGATCGGATTGTCCGGTGAATCGTTGATCACCCATTATCAATTTGGAAAATGTATCGCCGAAACGGCAGAAAGGCTGAATCGAAGCACCGTGCTGATCGCCAGCGGAGACCTTTCCCACCGCCTGAAAGCGGACGGCCCTTATGGTTTTGCGCCGGAAGGACCTGAGTTTGACCGCAAAATCACCACAGCGATGGCCAGCGGGGATTTTCTCGAATTCCTGAACCTGGATCCGGAACTGTGCGAGCGGGCCGGGGAATGCGGGCTGCGTTCCTTCGTGATCATGGCCGGCGCGTTGGACGGGAAAAGCGTCCGTTCCGAGCTATTGTCCTATGAAGGGCCCTTTGGCGTCGGTTATGCGGTGGCAGCGTTCGAGCCCGCCGGCGCTGACGAGACGCGCCATTTTGATCAGCAATATGAACAGGCACAGCGGGAAAAACT
>CALCQT010000279.1 GCA_937894825.1 uncultured Anaerolineaceae bacterium | reverse complement strand
GACTGTGGCCGATGCGCCGACGGTTCGCGGGCTCAGGTTCACAGCGTGGAAAGCGACCGACAGCGGTTCAACGATGGTGGCCTGGTCGAAAGTTACGGCATCCGGGAGCTTGTACAGAATGTGTTGTGGGATTGCGACATATTCAGCAAAGGCGCCATTTCGACGGTATTCGTCGCAGGAAACCCCCAGCACGCGCCGATTTGCACAAAGGTTGATTCTGCCCCGCCGGCAGTAATCGCAGTGGCCGCAGTAGACGGTTGAATCAAAGGTGACGCGGTCGCCTTTCTTCCAGCCGCTGACAGCGTTGCCGACCTCTGCAATGACGCCGCTGGCTTCGTGACCCATAATGACCGGCGGACGGCGCCGCCCGGTTGAGCCGTCGAAGCCGTGGACGTCGGATCCGCAGATGCCACAAGCTTTCACTTGAACCAGGACTTCATCCGGCCCGATCGCCGGTGTTTCAACATCCATATATTCCAGTTTTTTATATTCCGCTAAAACAAGCGCTTTCATCTTTTATTCCTTAATGACGCTACGCGATTATTAAAGTAGTCAATCATTTTTTTGCGCTTGCGCAAAAAAACAAACAACTTACCCTATATTTTTTACTTTTGACTTTCGAATCAATTCCGTGTTGGCGGAAAATCAACGCCGTGAGAACGGGCGGTAACTTAAGCGTCCGTCAAAATCGTCTCTGTCTTCCGGTTCCAACGGGAAACGGACCGGCAGTCGGTCGCGCTGAGAGCGGTACACGGCTGTGAACAGCTCAACGGTTTTTCGGCCGTCATACCCATCCACGGCTGGTTTGCGGTTTTGGATGACCGCGTCAACAAAATCCGCAATCTGAAGTTGGTGGAAATAAGTCATCGGGTCGTGCAGTTCCGTGTTGCGGGCGTCTTCCGCTTTCCACGTTTCGAGCAGGGATTCTTCGCCGGGAATGGTCCAGATGTCATTGAAAGCAGGCTCGGCTTTGGCGGTGACGCCGGAAATGAAGGAAGAACCGCCTTCGACCTGTGTCCCGACGGACGCGCCGTTCTCTCCATGGATGTGCACTTTTCCCCACAGTCCCGGTTTTTGTGAATTCGAGACGAAGATGTTGCCGATTGCGCCGCTTTTGAAGCGCAGTATGGCTACGGCGGTGTCTTCGACTTCAATGCTACTGTGATTGAAATTGTCCCAATAACCGAACAATTCCTCAATATCGCCCATGATCCACTGCAGCAAATCCAATTGATGCGGCGTCTGATTTACCATCACACCACCGCCTTCTTCCTTCCATTTCCCGCGCCAGGGATCCATCAGGTAGTATTCGGGACTGCGCCAACCCATCACCTGCATAACGCCGATGATCGGGCGGCCAATTTTTCCGGCGCGGATGGCTTCGACCATACGGACGACCGGCCAGTAGAAACGCCGTTGGCTGATGACGCCCAGTTTGACGCCGGCTTTTTCGCAGGCCTGGATGGCCAGATCGCAGTCCAGCAGACTGGAGCCTAACGGTTTTTCACAGATGACATGCGCTCCGGCTTCGGCAGCTGCGCAAATGGCGTCAGCATGCAGCGGGTGTGGTGTGCAAATTGAGACGACCTGAATACCGTTCTCACGGATCATTTTACCGGCGTCAGTATAAAATGGCGCTTTATATGTTTCGGCGAATGCTTTTGCTCGATCCGGATCCAGGTCACAAACGGCCGAGAGTTCGGTGTTTGGGAGGGTCTGATACACGAGCGTGTGCGTTCCGCCAACCTTGCCGCAGCCAATGACTGCCGTTCTGATTTTTTCCACGAGTTTCCAACCTTTCTGTCTAATCGGAAGTCTTTGCTAAGTATCATAAAACCACTTTCAGAAATTCGCAAATCAATCCTGCGTTTTGCGAGCGTGAGAAATCTGAGCAGGTTTTGACACCCAACTCGAATAATCATGAGGTTCGGAAATGGACAGAAACGAAAAATGCCTGTCCCATGGGACAGGCATTTCGGGATAGCGGGAATTTATTTATTCCGGTATTCTTTGATGAGATTTGTTTTCAGATCCCAGAGTTCCTGTGAAAGGTCGACATAGTAGCGGTGCGGATTATCCAAACGGCAGATTTCCTCCCACAATTCCGAAACGTTCTTCAGACAGCGCTGCCGGATCTCCGGGAGTGTCGGGCTCTTGTAGACCAGCTTTCCCTTCTCATAGATAGGCTCCAGTAATTTTTTCGCATAGAAGTTTGTCATGGTCTTGCGTTTGGTCGGATCCAACGGATCAAAGATTTCATACGGCCCGCCATCCGGAATGACCTCATGTTCCAGCGTGATGACATCCGCCAGCGGATGGTTGTCTTCTCTTTCAAACAACCGCCACACTTCTTTGAAAGAAGGCGTAGTAATCTTTTCGATATTATCTGAAATTTTGATCTTCGGAACCAGTTCGCCCTTCTCGTCATACATCGCCACCAGTTTGTAGACCCCGCCGAAGACGGCATCGCTGCGGGCTGTGATCAGGTTCTCTCCGACTCCGAACGTGTCCACCTCTGCACCCTGGATCAGAATGGAGCGGATGATGTATTCATTCAATGAATTGCTGACCACGATTTTGCAGTCACTCAGACCGGCCTTATCCAGCATGGCACGGGCTTTTTTGGAGAGATAGGCGATGTCTCCGCTATCGAGCCGGATCCCCTGCAGCCTTTTCCCCATGGGTTCTAACACTTCATGCGCGACTTTGATTGCGTTGGGGACGCCTGATTTCAAGGTGTTGTACGTGTCAACCAGGAGCGTGCACTCATCCGGATAAGCCCGCGCATAGGCGATAAAGGAGTCCAGTTCGGTGTCGAAGGATTGCACCCATGAATGCGCCATGGTGCCGCCGGCCGGGACGCCCATGTGGATATCCGACCAGGTGTTCGCGCTGGCCGCCGCGCCGGCAATGTATGCTGCGCGCGCGCCATAATTGGCGGCATCATACCCCTGTGCCCGGCGTGAACCGAATTCGAGTACCGCCCGGCCTTTGGCGGCGCGCACGATGCGGTTGGTTTTGGTCGCGATCAGAGACTGGTGATTGATCGTCAGCAACAGCATGGTTTCGATAAATTGCGCCTGGACAATCGGCCCTCGCACCCGGATAAGCGGTTCTCCCGGGAAAATGACAGTACCTTCCGGCATGGACCAGACGTCGCAGACGAATTTGAATGTCCGCAGGTAGGATAGAAATTCCGGATCAAACAGCTTACGGTTTTCCAGATAAGTCAGATCTTCTTCGCTGAACGTGAGATTTTCCAGATAATCAATCACCTGTTCCAACCCGGAAAAGATGGCGAAACCGCCGTCATCCGGTACGTCGCGAAAAAAGACGTCAAAAACCGCGATCCGGTCTTTCATTCCATGCACAAAATAACCGTTGGCCATGGTGATTTCGTAAAAATCACAAAGTAAGGTCAGGTTGCGCTGATCGAAATGATTTTTCTTGACCGCGGCTGTCATTCAATAATCTCGATTCCGTTCAGTGCCATGTGGCCGGGGAAGAAATCATTCAGCATTTCTGCGGAGTGCCCGTCGGTGTCATACGTATCGACCAGTGAGCGCTGAACGACGATTTTCGGCATCCTGCTGATCGTTTTGCTGTGGAAAGCAAACTCCAGATATTTTTGGGTGATGATGGCAAAATTGAAAACGCAGAGATCGGTACAGCAGCCGACAATATGAATTTCATCGTAGTTGCTTAGTTCATAACGAGCGTCTGATTTTGCCGCTTCCTGGATTTCAAAAAATCCCCCGGTGGTGTATTTTGGCAGGATCATATCGCAATACGGTTTGATTTCCGCGATGACCTCTGATTCGGTCGTTCCGGCCATACAATGCGGCGGAAAAGATTTTAGTTCTATGTCTGTAGCGGCATGCGAATCGGATAGGGCTAATAGTGTCCAGTCTTCGGATTCGGCTTTTTCCCTGCAAAAATCGGCAATGGGCTGAATCAGGGCCTCCGTCCGTGGACTATAGAGTGCACCCTTTTTCGCAAACCCGTTGTTCATATCCATAATAACAAGCAGATTCGGCATATTTTCTCCTTAATTTATCCATATCTTAACATAAACTTTTCATAAATCAAGCATTCTATTCAGTTTCTAATGATTGTTAAATCTGTGCTGTGAGGGCTTTTAAATATTGCGCTGCGGGAGGGTTACAGACCGGCTGCGGAACGCATTATAATCATTGATGAAAATGGTGCAGATAAGGATAACCCTGTCATCTGAGAAACCATCGGTAAGGGAGAAAAATGCTTCAGGATATTCGAATTCGCCAGCGGGATTTTCTACTAGAGCTTGCGCGTGTCATGACCCAGGAACTGGATCTGGATGCTTTACTGTGGCAGATATTACGCATTTCTTCGGAGTTGATGGGCGGTTTCGGCGGGTTTATCGCGCTGTATTCAGAAACTGAAAAATGGCATGTCCGCACCACACAAGGCATCAGCGAACCCGGATTAAAGTATATCGAAACCTATCTTTCAAAATTCGAAGATGACACGCTGGAAACGACTGAGTCGGCGCTGCTGGATATCAATCTGCTGATTGATCGTGTTCGTGAGATTAAAGAATTGGGGTTCGCTGACGGTGTAGGACTGCCGCTGGTTGAACGGGGAAAAGTGCTTGGGATCATTGTGATTTTTCGCAATTACCCGGCCAGTTTTTCGTTGAACGACCGGACAATGCTGAAAATTTTTGCGGATCAGGCTGCCATCGCGATTCGAAATGCCAATCTCTATGGTGATAATATTCGTGAAAAGAACCGTCTCAACGCGCTGATCAATGCGGCTGCTGACGGGATTATCGTTCTGGATAACGGACACAAGGTTGAGCAGGTGAATCCGGCGCTCCTGAAAATGCTGCGCTTGAAAGAAAATACCGTCATTGGGCAGCATCATGACGATGTTATCGTGCTGGATAAAATTACGGCGGGCATGGAACTGCAGGATGGCGAAGCCGGCGGATGGCCGCTGAACCGCGACTCTCGTCTTTATGTGGAAGGAAATTTGGTTTACGGTGCGCTGGCGGAGAAACCGCTGCCTGTCAGCATCATTTACACGCCGGTTATGAATTCCGAAAATATGATCGTGAACATCATCGCAATGGTGAGCGACATTTCCAAATTCCGGGAAGCTGACGACTTGAAAAACAATTTTATTTCGACCATTAGCCATGAATTGAAAACGCCGGTCGCCTTGATCAAAGGCTATGCGTCGACCATGCGTCTTCAGGATGCCAAATGGGACAGCGAAGTGCTGCAAGAATCGCTGACCGTGATTGAACAGGAAGCGGATCGTTTGACCGGATTGATCAATGATCTGCTGGACGCGTCCCGGCTATACTCCGGCTCTTAGATCGGAAGAGCACACGTCTGAACTCCAGTCACATGTCAGGAAATTTCTTTGCATGTTGCCAAACGGATGCAAACCCAATCCGCGCGGCACCAGATCCGATGTTCCTTCCCCAAAGATTTTCCGATCGTCTACGGCGATTCGGATCGGATTGAGCAGGTCTTGTTTAACCTGGTATCCAACGCAATTAAATATGCTCCCGGCGGTGAAATTTTGATTTTGGGGTCGCAGTCTGACAATTTTGTCAAAATTTCTGTGCAGGATGACGGGCCCGGTATTGCGTCGGAAGATAAAATCCATCTTTTTGAACGGTTTTTCCGCTCAAAAAGGACCGCGAACCAGGTCAAAGGCGTCGGATTAGGGTTGTTTCTGAGTAACGCGATTGTTGAAGGGCATGGCGGAAGAATGTGGGCGGAAAACCGTTCGGACCGGACCGGCGCGATTTTTTCATTCACGCTTCCGTTGGACCCGGACGATCATCCGGCAACGCTGGAGTTCAGAACAGTCGGTGGGTGAGCAAAACCAGGTGCCGATAAACAAGCTATTTCTTTTTGACCCTCGAATTAAATAATGCGGTAGCGTGTTCTCGCGGTCCGGAAAAATGTAAGAAAACTGTAAGAATCTTTGCCAATTTCAAGGTTTTCGTCATAATTTTCAGGTGTTGTCGTTTGACAATCCTCTGAGTCTGTTTTATAATTTACTAAAAATGTACAATAATTATAGACTTTATTGCTGATGTGTATTTCCCGTTTGCAATTTGTCTGTAGCCAGAAAAGCACCCGTTTGGGCTGATAAAATATCTCTGGATTGTATTTTCTGGTTGTCAATCAAATAATTGTACAATTCCAATTGCTGGTTGTGTTATTACGGTCCGACAGAAGTCAGGATTCAAGAAGTCTTGTCTTGCCGGACACTTCCTGTGAAACTCATAAAAAATCATAGATGCTGGTTTATTATCGGTTTAAATATGTATTTTATATCAACCGCATAAGCCGCGGATAGGAACAGCTATTGACTTATAACAAACAAGAAGAAGAAAATTTGGGTGTCATTGTCCGCGTTGTTGGCGTCGTCGTTGACGTAGAGTTTTCGTCAGGTGAACTTCCCAGCATTTATAATGCGCTGCTGGTTCAGAGAACACAGGGCGAAGATTTGATTCTCGAAATCCAGGAGCATGTTGGGACAACGACGGTTCGGACTATTGCGATGGGCAGTACGGCAGGCTTGCGGCGCGGTTTGCCGGTAAAAGACCTCGGACATCCGATTCAAATTCCGGTCGGGCGCGCTACGTTGGGCAGGATCTTTAATGTGATCGGTCAGCCGATTGACAATGGGCCTGCGCTGGAAACAGCTATGCTGCGCCCAATTCATAATCCCCCTCCCAGTTTTATCGAACAACAATCTTCCCGTGAACCGCTGGTTACCGGAATTAAAGCAATCGACTTGCTGACGCCATATCCAAAGGGTGGCAAAATTGGTCTTTTTGGCGGTGCGGGTGTCGGAAAAACCGTCCTGATGCTGGAACTGATGCGCAACACGATTCGACAGCATCAGGGGATCGTCCTTTTCGCCGGCGTCGGAGAACGGAGCCGGGAAGGGAATGACCTCTGGCTGGAACTGAATGCGCAAAAAGACCTGATTGATTCGACTGTGCTGGTTTTTGGGCAAATGAATGAGCCGCCTGGCGCGCGTCTGCGGGTTCCGTTGACTGCGCTAACGATGGCGGAGTATTTCCGCGATCAGGAAAAACGTCCGATTCTGTTGTTTATTGATAATATCTTCCGGTTTATTCAGGCCGGATCAGAAGTTTCCGCTTTATTGGGACATTTACCCAGCGAAATGGGATATCAGCCGACGCTTGACTCCGAGATGGGGACCGTGCAGGAGCGGATTACGTCCACCAGTGGCGGCAGTGTGACCTCCGTTCAGGCGGTTTTTGTCCCGGCCGATGACATCACGGATCCCGCGGTCGCGGCGACATTTTCTCATTTGGACGCGACCACCGTCCTTTCCCGCCGCCTCGTCAGTCTGGGAATCTATCCCGCCATTGATCCACTGCAATCCAGCTCCAATCTTCTAATTCCTGAAATTGTCGGTGCGGAACATTATCGTGTCGCCATGCAGGTTAAGGCGACCATTGCCCGCTATACGGAACTTCAGGACCTGATCGCGATTCTGGGTATGGAAGAATTGAGCCAGGCGGACCAAAAGACGGTGATCCGGGCCCGGCGGTTACAACGATTCATGACGCAACCATTTTTCTCCGCAGAAATTTACACCGGAAATCCCGGCGCACTGGTTTCCATTGAGGAGTCGATTCGCGGATTCAGTGAGATTCTGGAAGGGAAATATGATGATCTTCCCGAACAGGCGTTTTATATGATCGGTACAATCGATGATGCTATTCGGAAAGCCGAAACACTGCAAGCGATAGAAGCAGACGATGTCTCCTGAGGCCTTCTTATCACTTGAGGTACATAGTCCAAGCGGGCTGCGAATCCAGATCGAACGGATTTCATCCTTGAACGTCCGTTTGGATGATGGGTCGCTGCTGGGAATTCGCCCCGGACATGCCAGGCTGATTGCTTCGGCTGCGAAAGGTGTACTGCATTACATCGCGGATGGAAAACACAGTACGCTGAAAGTGGAAGCGGGCTTTCTGACGGTCAATGACGACGTCGTAAAGATATTGACGACAGCGTAACCGAACCTGTGCTCCCTTAATGGGATATTCCCATCCGGTGGTGTTCCGTCCCGATTTGGCAGAATAATCACTGAAGTTGAAAGAACATCCTGTGATGGTTGCCGCGAAAAGTAAAAGCGTGTTTGGTTTGGATGATTCACTTTGGAAATGAAAGAAACATGCAAACCGAAAATTCTTTTCGAGAAGCGGAATTGGAATAACGAACACAGGATGGGCAGAAGTGGGAAATGCTGAGAATAAACAAGGGAAAAAGAAGAAGATTCACCGGCTTACCGGTCGGGATTTGAAGGCGTCGACGCTCGGATGGGAACTGGCGCTTCCAATTGTTCTGAGCCCGGTTGGCGGTCATTTTCTTGATCTGCATTTTGACACGAAACCTTTATTGACAATCATCGGATTCCTTTTCGGACTGCTGACAGGCGGTTATTTTCTGATCAAATTTATGATCTACGAATCTTACGAGCTTCGGGAAAGAAATAAGGAGGATAAAAAAGATGGCGAATAGTACTACCGCAAAAATCGTGTTCAGCTTCCTTTGGTTTGGAAGCGGCATCCTGTACGCGCGTCTGTTTTTGTTCTCGATTCGATCGTTTACTGACAAAATGCAACCTGGCGGGGGATCGAAAGTAGCTCTCCATTTTATTTTTGGCGGATTATTCCGAACTGTGACGATGGGTATCCTGCTTTATTTCGCGCTTCGGATGGGGCCGTTATATGCGATTTTGGCGGTAGCCGGATTTACAATTGCCAATCTCACTCAGGTTGCAAAATTATCCGGAAAGAGAAAAAAAAATGAAAAAGAAAATGAAAACAATAACGAAACCGGGAACTGAAATATGGACGTGATCTCTCATCCGGTTATTTTTACATTGTTGGGGATGCCGATTCGAGACACGGTCGTGATGACATGGATCGCAATGGCGCTGATGGTTGTGCTGGTTTTGATTATAAAGAAAACCATTCCGAGTCTTTTGGAGACATTGCTTGATTTCATTACTTCAATGGTTGGCGATGTGTTGGATGTGGATAATCTGACGCCTTATCTCCCGCTTCTGGGCAGTTTGTTTATCTTTATCGCTTTTTCTAATTTGCTTTCCGTGATCCCGGGTTTACGTTCGCCGACAGCGGATATCAACACCACTTTTTCTCTGGCTTTGGTCGTTTTTTTTGCGGTTCATTTTTATGGCATCCGCCAGAAGGGGCTGCTGAAATATCTGCTCACTTTTTCTGACCCGATTTTTTTGTTCCCGATCGAACTGTTGGGGCACCTGAGCCGAACGCTCTCGCTGACGCTGCGGTTATTCGGGAATATTATGAGCGGCGATTTAATTGTCGCGATTGTCGTTTCGCTTGTTCCGTTGATCATTCCTGTCCCGTTTATTTTGCTGGGCATGGTAACGGGTATTCTTCAGGCGTTTATTATGACTACTTTAGCTACGTTGTACATTGCCTCGGCTGTTGAAATCAGTAACGAAGATGCGCGGCGGAAGCAAATGATGACGAATCAAAAAAAACAAACACAAAAGGAAAATAGTTATGGAAAATCTTGATACACAGACACTTGTGACCGTGGTTACGATTATTGTTGTGGGTTTTACGATTTCAATCGGAACGATTGTGCCCACGATCATGGAAGGTTTGGCTGGCAAGAAGGCACTGGAAGGAATGGCACGCCAGCCGGATGCAGCCGGAGACCTCCGGATGGGGATGATCATTGCGATGGCATTGTGTGAAACGACAAATATTTATGTTCTTCTGGTTGTATTGATCCTGCTATTTGCCAATCCCCTGGTTACTGCGCTCTTTGGGGGATAATCGATGCTCGATATTGATTGGGTAACTATCCTGTGGGAAGTTATTAACTTTTTGATCATCACGGTCGCGCTTTATTTTCTTGTTTTCAAACCGATTGTGAGACGCTCTGAGCAGCAGGCGGAACGCAAGGAGCAGTTGATGCAGGAAACGGTTGAAGACCGGGAAAATGCCGCGAGGCAACTTCGTGAAATTGAGACCCGTCTGAATTTGCTGGATCAGGAAATCGAGCAGATTCTTGATGAGGCCTATGAAAAAAACAAACAATCTCAGACTGAGCTGTTGGATGCGACCAGAGAAGAAGCCCGGATTATTCTGCAGGACGTGCTGGTCGAAGTGCAAAAAGAACAGCTGATGGAGATGCGCAAGCATCGCGATGAAGTGGTGGAAACGATTTTTGACATCGCGGGCGAAATGATTCGAAAAGTATTGCCGCCTACGGTTCATACCTCCCTGGTCGCCGGACTCGATCAGAAAATATGGGACCTGGGGAAAACGGACATGCGGTTGGTCAATTCGATTCGGGAAACTCTGTCCGGCATCACTCCTTCCGCCCAGGTTGCGGTCGCTTCGCCATTGACGGTCGATGAAGAACAGCAGTTAATTGGGACTTTCAGCGCACTGGCGGACGATGATGTTGATGTTGATTTTGAGATTGATGAAAAGTTGATCGCCGGAATCCGCGTCACGATCGGAGATTTAATTATTGATCATTCGCTCATGGCGCAGCTGAGAGCCTCTCGTGATGTGGTGGAAGCGTCGCTTCAACAGATGAGTTTAAATAATAATGGCTGAATTGACAGAAAACCAACAACGGGTGTTAGCATCCTTTGAACAAAAAATAAAGGAGACCGGACTTTCTACCAAGCCGAAAAAGGTCTTTATTGACGAAGTTCTGCGGGATATCAAACAAAGAAACGGCGATGTGCCAGCATTGCCTGATGTCGCCGAAATCTTGCGGAACATGGTGGACAAAACAAAAGAGATTGAGCGGAAAGTACGCTTCATCAGTATTGGTACCGTCGTTCATGTCGGCAATGGCGTGGCCACGCTTTCCGGTTTGCCGGATGTGCAGCTGGAAGAGATTGTCACTTTTCCCAATGGTGTTCAGGGCATGGTTCTGAACCTTGACCGAAAGCATGTCGATGTTATCCTTTTGGGCTCGGATTTGGGCATTCGGGGCGGAGATCGGGCGCTGGCGACCGGGAAGCGTTTAAATATTCCGGTCGGGCTGCAGTTTCTTGGCAGGGTCATTAATCCAATCGGACGTTCGTTGGATGAGAAAGGGCCGATTCTGCCATCCGAATACCGTTATATTGACCGGATTGCTCCCGGAGTCGTTGAACGGGCGCCGGTTAATGAACCGCTCTATACCGGTACGAAAATCATTGATGCGCTGCTTCCGCTTGGACGGGGACAACGAGAATTGATCATGGGCGACCGTCAGACCGGAAAGACAACACTGGCGTTAGATACCATCCTGAATCAGCGCGGGACAGATGTGAAATGTGTTTACGTGTCTATTGCGCAGAAAAAAACCTCAGTGATTGATGCGTTGGAGATTCTGGAAGCCGGTGGGGTTTTGTCCCAAACCGCAATTGTCGTTTCCAGTCCGGATGATCCGCCGGCGCTGCGTTACCTGGCGCCTTATTTTGGTGTGACACTGGCGGAGTTCCTGATGGATCAGGGGATGGATGTTTTGGTCGTTTATGATGATTTGTCAAAACATGCCGATTCCTATCGTGAATTGAGTCTCCTGCTGCG
>CALCQT010000278.1 GCA_937894825.1 uncultured Anaerolineaceae bacterium | reverse complement strand
CCATATTTCCTACAGGACTGGTGGACAGTTCCATCTTATACTCGGTCTTTCCTCTTAAAATTAGATAATTTACTCCTAAGAAGTTTTTCTCTACCAAGAGTTCAAACCCATGAAAAGCACCTATTGCAGTTGTTTCCCCAGTTTTACATTTACTGATGGTTTCCAGAAGATTTGTTCCACCATCCACATAAGCGGAAACACCTTTCTCACGGGCAATATGTGCAAGCGCTGACGCAAAACCTTGACGGCTCACATCATGCACACAAGGCGCAAGCCGCACTACGGATGAACGAACGCCGCGTTTTGCAAATGCGATTACAGCATTTTCGGCTGCGCTTCGCGGGAATCCCGGAGTTCCCTCTAAACCTTCCATATCCTCAGTTGCCGGTTGTCCTTTCGAGAGCAGCATCGTAGTTACGGATGTAGATACAAATGGTTTACCTGTACCGACAAGTACATCCCCAATCGTATGGACAGCCTGCAGATCGTTCGAGATTATTGTATGAAAATCACCAAACCCATTATTAAAGGCAAGATGTATTACACCATCTGCTGCCGCAGCGCCACTGCGTAGACTTTCCAAATCTTCAAGACTACCACGCTGCGCTTCTGCGCCCAATTCCGCAAGGGTAGCAACTGACTTATCTGACCGAGCCAGACCAATTACATTGTGACCACTACTTATCAGCCCCTTTACAACGGCAGTTCCAATAAATCCGGTCGCGCCTGTCACAAAAACACGCATTAGAATCCTCCTTAATCTGCTTGAGTTTACGTTACTGCTTGGCCCATTCCTTAAGGCAATCCAAATATTCATTTGGAGAAAATTCCAAAACACGATATTTCTGAACCCCTTGACGAACAAAGGGATCTTCGTTGCAAAAATCTTCAATGTTATCTGACTTTACTATGACAATTCCGCCATCGCCTCCAGTTTTTGGACCGGACAACGATACAGAACCGTTTTCAAGACCAACCTTTAGATACGCAAAGTGTTCCCCCATTACTTTTTTTAGCTCGTCCCCTGTGGGATGATTCTCAATAAATGTTCCTTCTAAGATGTAGTATTTCATAAGATCCTCTTCCAATCAAATTAGCGTGATTCTATTTTAATAGGCGTCTATAATAGTACAATAAGCCTGTTTATACTATTATTATTACTAATAGGATCGTAAAATGGATTTGAAAAAAACTGAAACGAATAGATACACGGAATTAGGCGAATTTCTTAAAGCACGCCGGAATAAAATTAAGCCGGAACATATAGGCATTTCGGTTGGAACAAGGCGCCGTACCCCCGGGTTGCGTCGTGAGGAAGTTGCACAATTGGCTGGGATAGGTATCACATGGTATACATGGCTTGAACAGGGTAGAGAAATAAATGTGTCTGACGCAATATTAGATAGCTTGTCGAGAGTATTTATGCTAACAAAAGAGGAGCGCAGCCATCTATATGCCCTGGCCAATAAGTCCTTGTCTATGCAAGTAGAGCCTCATCAGACTGTTAATGACAGCGTATTGAATTTTTTTGCAAAATTCGATTTACTATATTGTCCTGCATTTATCACGGATGGTTACTGGAATTTGGTGAAATGGAATAAATACGCTGCATTTGTTTTTGGCGATTTCAGCCAGCTACCTACCAATGAGCAAAATACAATACATTTGATGTTTTGTAATCAAGACTATATGTCACTTTTTGAATATTGGGAATACCATGCAAAAGAGATGTTGGCAAGATTTCATGCGACTTTTGCAAAACATAATGATGATCCCTGGTTTATCAGATTTATTGAGGAAATGAAAAGTAAAAGTGATTCCTTTGCTTCATGGTGGGCGCTACATGATGTTAATAGCATGACGAATATTGTAAAAGAGGTTAAACATCCGGCAGTCGGTAAACTGATTTTTGATTTTGTGAGTTTTGATATTTTTGATAATCAAGATTATAAACTTTTAGTTTATAATCCGGACCATGATAGCTCGATTAAATTAAGCAAAGTGGCAGACTTCTCCGCCATGCAAGAGCGTTATCGGAGGAATTGACAAGCGGCACAAAAAAAGGACGTAGTTTTGTTGACTACGTCCCGTTTTTTCTATTCCTTTTCCCTGCCTGCCCCTAAAATCAACTTTTGAGGGAATTTCATGTTTCTATATCTCAGACAGGCCAACAACCTTTTCCGTATTCTTCAAATTCGGATTAATTACGCTTCGGCTTCGCCGGCAACTTCATAACCCAGCGCACGGAGCTTTTTCTTCAGATCAATCAGTGATTTCTGTCCGAACCCATGAATGTTCTGCAACGTTGTATCGTTCGGATCCGTCAGCTTTTCCATGACATCCGCTACTTTCAGCAGACCGGCACCCTGCAGCAGTTCAGTGGGGCGTTTTCCCAATTCCAACTCGGTGATAAGACGATCCGGAGAGGTCTTGGATTCTTCTCGCGCTTTCTTGTCGTCGATAAAATCCTGACGAGCCTGCAAACGGCGATAGAAGCGGTCGACCTGACCTTCCATGTCCAAAAGCCGCTGCTGTTGCCCGGTAAAGAACGGATGGCAAGCCGAACAAACTTCAGTCCGGATTTCCTTGCGGACAGATCCGGTAAGCCAGGTATTCCCGCAGGCGCAAGTGACCTTCGCGTCTGAATAATACACAGGATGAATATCTTTCTTCATGTTATTTTCCTTTCACAACTCGTAACCTACTTCGCTTCGGATACGGATCAGTGATGTGTTATTTATTCAGCTTCCGGGAGTTCCACGGGAGCGATACTGACTCGTTTTCTTCCGCTCGGCAAGGTCTGATAAACAACCTGGCCGTCAATTTTTGCAAAAAGTGTAAAATCTTTTCCAACACCCACGTTCAGGCCCGGTTGGATTTTTGTGCCATGCTGCCGCACCAAAATGCTGCCAGCCAACACATTTTCGCCGCCAAAGCGTTTCACGCCCAGGCGCTGCGAATTACTGTCACGTCCGTTGCGGCTCGAACCGCCACCTTTTTTATGTGCCATAACGCTTTACCCCTCGATCGCTTCAATTTGCAGCCGCGTATAAACCTGCCGGTGACCGGTCTTCACACGATAGCGTTTCTTCGGGCGATACTTGAAAATAATCAGTTTCGGCCCTTTTTCTTCGCCCACAACGGTCGCTTTTACTTTCGCGCCCTGAACAACCGGCGTCCCAACCGAAATGTCATTGTCGTCTACCAACAGCAGAACCGCATCCAGGGAAATTTCCTGGCCGGCTTCCGCATCCAGAAGATCCACAACGATGCTGGAACCCTCAACGGCTTTATATTGCTTTCCGCCGCTTTCAATGATTGCGTATTTCATCCTTTGATTCTCCAATCTTCACTTCGCCGTAATCGACGCGTCACCGCTCCGTTACGGGGAAGTTGGCATTTTCAACCTGATTTTATAGTGGTTCTATAAATCAAGCCCCATAATTATACACTGATTTTGAGCCGTGTCAAACAGATCGGGAAGAGAAATCAGGCCAAATCCTTGCATATTTGGAGGTTCCTTCCCTCTCAAATCACGCTCCCCTTGAAACCCGAGTCAACTTGTACTATACTCCTGTTGCGCAACGAATCCTGTCAGCTGCGCCAATCCAATCGGGAGCTGAAAACTGACCCATGAAAGACCTGATCCGCTTACTATCCTACACCCGAAAATATTGGTGGCTGCTCTTCCTGACCATGCTGAGCCTGGTCGGCATCACCGCCATGAACCTGATCGCCCCCTGGTACATCCGGGACATGACGTCCATCCTGATGGCTCCCGGCCCGGACGCAAGAGACCAGATCATCCGCATCGCCTTCATCCTGCTCGGCTCCTATCTTTTCAGGCTGCTGTTTCGGTTTGCATATTCCTATCTGAGCCATATCGCCTCATGGAATGTGGTCGCCGGACTGCGCGGCACCGTCTATGCGCACCTGCAAAAACTATCGCTTTCCTATTATCATGACAAGCAGACCGGGCATCTGATGAGCCGCGTCATCAACGACACCGCCGTTCTGGAACAGATGGTCGCCCATTCCATCCCCGACATTGTCACCAACGTGCTCATCTTCGCCGGCGTCATGACGCTGCTCATGTTCATCAACGTCCGCCTCACACTGCTGACGATGATCCCGATCCCGCTCATCTTCATCATGATGAAAATCTTCTCACAGAAAGTCCGCCCCTTCTTCTCCAAAGCACAGGAGAAACTGGCCGACCTGAACGCGACGCTGCAGGACAACCTCTCCGGCATCCGTGAAATCCAGGTCTTCAACCAGCAGGCGCGTGAAGAGGAAAAAGTATATTCCCAGGCCCTGCTCCATGTGAGGACGATCCTGAAAGCCTTGTTCTTCTCGGCGTTTTTCCATCCCAGCGTCGAGTTTGTGACCGCCATCGGCACGGTGATGGTTGTAGCCGTCGGCGGGATCATGGTGCTGGATCAGGCCATGTCCGTGGCCGATATCGTCGGTTTTCTGATGTATCTTTCCATGTTCTACGCACCGGTTTCCGTGCTGGCCCGTGTGACGGAAGAGTACGAACAGGCTGTCGCCGGCGCGCGCCGGCTTTTCGAGGTGCTGGATATCGAACCCGATATCAAAGATATTCCGGGCGCGGTGGACATGGGCCGGGCAAAGGGTCATGTCCGGTTTGAGAATGTTTGGTTCGAATATGACAGCGACACCCCGGTTTTGGAGGATATCACTTTCGAGGCCAAGCCCGGCGAAATGGTCGCTTTTGTCGGCCCCACCGGCGTCGGTAAGACAACGCTCATCAGCCTGCTGGCGCGTTTTTATGACCCGACCGCCGGGAAAATCACCGTTGACGGTATGGATATCCGGCAGGCGAAACTGGCCTCACTGCGAGAGAATATCTCGATGGTTTTGCAGGACGTATTCCTCTTCAACGGTACCATCGGCGAGAACATCGCTTATGGCTGCCATGACGCTACCGCCGCCGGTATCGAAAACGCCGCCAAAATCGCCTGTATCCATGATTTCATCGTCACCCTGCCTGATGGATATGATACGTATATTGGAGAACGTGGCGTGCGGCTTTCCGGCGGACAGAAACAACGCATCGCCATCGCCCGCGCTGTCCTGCGCGACTCACCGATCCTGATCCTGGATGAAGCCACCGCCGCGGTAGATGTCGAGACGGAAAGCAGGATCCAATCCGCCATTGAAAATCTGGTCGGCAGCCGCACGGTCTTCGTGATCGCGCACCGCCTCTCTACCGTCCGCCGGGCAAATCAGATTATGGTCCTATCCGACTGCAAGCTGATCGAGCGCGGCACGCATGAGGAACTGGTCGCCGCGAACGGGTTTTACGCGCGCTACGCTGCCGAAAATCTAAAGAAATAATTTTGGGTTTTGTCTGTCACCAGCTTGATCTTAAGCTCCGGCTGCTTATTCGCCCTCAGGAAAACGCTGCGTGTCTTTATAGCGCGGCGTTTTTTGCTGAGGGACGTTCAAATCTGATTTCGCGGCAGTACCTTGTTTCTTCACGCTCGCAACATGCCGTTTCAGTCCATAATTCTGAATAAATTCGATTAATAATGAAGAAACCGTCACCGTGATCAGCGAAAAAGCGATCCGCCGCAGCGGGATGTATGACAGCGATAACAGCAGAACCGTCAGGTCGGTTGCCAGATAAGCCTGCGAAATGCGGCAGCGGGTGACTTTTGAGATTGTCATCGCCAGTGCGTCATCGCCGCCGCTGGAAGCTCCCTGGCGAACGATTAGCCCAACGCCGACGCCGACAAACAACCCACCCGCAAGTGCAGCGGCGAATGGATAGGCGGATAAATCCGGCAGCAGCGGCGGAAATTGTTCCCAAATCTTGAAAAACATCGCCAGACTCAATGTAGAAACCGCTGAAATGCTCAGAAAACTGCCGCCCAGATAGCGGAACGCGAAAGCGTAGCAAAGAATGTCCAACAAAGGGGAGATTATCGCAGGGGAAATCCCGGTCCAGTGATGAATCAGCAGGATCAATCCTAAGACACCGCCTTCAGTGACCTGCGTCTGCTGATGAATATTGTAAATTCCAAAGGAGGAGATAGCGGTTCCGGCGACAATCGCCGCAACTCTTCCGGGTGTAAACATGCCCTTTTCTTTGTTCAGAAAAGTGATTACTTTCTGTAGGTACCACATAATAAAACGCCTTTCAATTTCATGGCGTTAATGATTGAGAATCAGAAAAAGATGGACAACTCAGAGCGGGTTCCCGGTCTGTTTTTTGGCAAGGTGGAGATAAAAAAAGCCAATGGATTTATCGCGGGTGGCAGGAAGTTTGAAATAAACTGCCTGTCTTCAATTAACGCCAAAGTCATTCTAAACTATGGCATAATACCAGAGTCAAGTGTGTTTCATCAAAAAAGAACGGTACCGCGATCATGAAAGAATTCTATAAAATCAGCGAAATATCCAAGCTCTACGGCATCGGGATCGATTCGCTGCGATACTATGAGGAGATCGGCGTGTTGCGGCCGCGCCGGGATACCAATGGATACAGGCTTTACGGACTCAAAGATATCTACCGGCTGAATTTAATCCGCAATCTTCGCCAGTTGGGTTTCACAATGAAACAAATCAAAGCGTATTTGGACAATCAGAGTATCACAAACACATTGGATCTGCTGCGCGAAGAACAGTCCATTATCCAGGCACAGCTGAAAGCACTGCGCGATTCTGAGCAAACCATCCGGCATCGCATATCCGCGCTTCAAAACGCGGCCCAAACCCCAACCGGCATCTTCGCGGTAAAAACATTTCCCGCCCGGCCATGCGTTCGATTGAGTGCATTGATCACCCGGGATGAAGAGATGGATTTCGTCATCCGAAAACTGCACCGGAAGCATGAAAGCCGGTTGCATGATTTCGGTTCCCTGACGATCGGGGCCTCCTTGTCCAGCGAGGATTTGAAAAAGGGCATCTTCAATGTCTTCCATTCTGTCTTTTTCATTCTTGAACCGGAGACGCGAGAACATGATTTTCTGCTGCCGGCCGGACAATATCTTTCTTATTTCTACCGCGGAGATTATCGTCAGGCGCCGGAACGAATCCGGGAAGTCCAGCATTATGTGCAAAAAGCCGAACTTCGCATGATGGGCGATCTCTTCGAAATTTACGAAATCGACAACCGCGATACGATCAGACCGAAAGAGTTTCTGACAGAGATTCAGGTCAGGATTGCGAAGAAAAAAAGCGGAGAAAGTTGATAAACCCTGGTGACACTCGTAAAAGCGGCCCTCCTCTCCGCAGTCTGAGTATCCATGGATGTTTCAATCAAAAGAGATCGAGGAGAAACAAAAGCTTCCCGTCAATCTCTTTTGATAACCAGCCTGTTCATCCGCCCGGGGATTCTTATGCCAGGCACTGGTCAAGTGATTCGCAGATCTCGTTTTCAACCATGCCGATCCCGATAAAGACCAGCCGATTCATCCGGTCGCCATAACGTTCATCCCAATTTTTGCGGGATGCGGGATCCCGCTTCCAGGTTTCTTCCCGTTCCTGTGGTGAGGCTGTCGCCAGCCAGCGTGAGAACGGCTGCAGATTGACCGCTTTTCCCGCCTGATCCAGCAGAAAACAGGTAGCGTCATTTTCCGCGATCCATACCAGCCCTTTACTCCGCACCACCGAAGCCGGGAAGCGGTCCAGCCATTCGGCCAGTTTGTTACCATCAAAAGGCTGCCGGCGGTAATAGACAAAGGTACTGACCCCGTACTCCTCCATATGGGAATGTTCCTCATGGGAATGACCTTCATGGGAATGATCCTCATCAGGATGTTCGTCGTCATGAAAATGATCTCCATGAGAATGGTCTTCATGCGGATCTTCCTCATGAGAATGTTCGTCGCCGTGAGTAATACCTCCATGAGAACTATCCTCGCCAGAATGTCCCATATGCGCCTCATGATGACGCTCCTCATCGGCGTGATATTGCTCCGGGCCCAATCGGTTTTCACGCTCAAGCGACTGCGCCCAACCGGCTGAAAGGAAGGTGCTGGTGAAGTCAAAAAGTCCGATATTCAGGATTTCTTTGGATGGAACATCCGCGAAGTGGGTTCTCACAATTCGAGCCGATGGCTGCAAGGCCTTGATGATCGCTTCGATCCGCGCTGTTTCTTCTTCCGATAATAAATCCGTCTTGTTCAACAGGACCAGGTTGCAAAACTCGATCTGCTCCACCACAAGCTGCGATATATCGGCTTCTTCCGGATGAATCAGCGCTTCCCCGCCTGC
>CALCQT010000277.1 GCA_937894825.1 uncultured Anaerolineaceae bacterium | reverse complement strand
GCCGCCGTTGGGACTGAAGGTAATATCGCCGACTGCACCGATGGTCGAAAAGCCTAGGCCCATCGGATCTGTAGCCTCCGCACTGCCAATCGCTGAGGAGATTTTATCCGCAATGGCTTCAAAGATCGGCCCCAGCACACTGGTGCTCGTTGCGTTGTAAAAATAGCCATCACCGGAGGAGATTGATTTTAATGTGGCCGTTCCGGTAGTTCCTGCCTGCAAAGCGATGGAATAAATCTCATAACCGGCGGTCTTGGCCGCGGTCGCTTCGGTAATGGCCCTGCTGGTATGGAGCGGGTTATTGTTATTGCCTTCATTACCGGGACGACAGGTATCCGAAATCGTCCCACAGCTGTACGTCGGATCGCCATCCGATAGCAGAACGATATATTTGTTGTGCGCGGTGCTCGCGTTCAGCAGATTGCGCGCGCGGAAAAGTCCGCCCTGCGTAAACGTCATTCCAGCGGCGGATAACCCGTTAACATGACTATTCAAGCTTGTGGGATTATTTGTAAAACCCTGATTGGTTATGACATCAGACCCAAAAGAAACCAGTGAAATTCTGGTGGTCACACTGAGCGGGCTGGCAGGCAACAGCGTATTGATAAACGCATTTGCGGCGGCTTTCGCGGACGTCATTTTAGCACCAGCCATACTGCCGGAGCGGTCAAAGACCAGCACGATATCGGCAGTTTTCTGCGCGTCTTTGGCTTCAACCCGCAGCGTAATCTGCCAGGTGTTCAGTTTTCCCGGTACCGGGACAGCCTGTTTAAAAAGCATCACATCACCAGGGTTCGCCGGATGATCCACCCCGATGATCGGCGGATCATTGGGTGTCTGCGCCAAGGCGGGCAGATTGACCAGCGCCGGCAGCAGCAGACTGAAAATCAGCAACAGGGAAAAAATCCTCGCTGTTTTAAGCCCGGATGGTTGACCCGTGTTGTGAAAAAAGAAACGGACCATGCTAAAAAAAAGCGAATGGTTGGTTGGGATTGAACTGGATTTCATGATTCCGATCTCCTTAATTTAGATGTAAACTGGGATTAAAACGATTACAAAAATAATTAGTTCATATTTTTGCAACATAAATACAATAATATATTCTTATGAATATACTTACTTTTCTCCATATATTAAAAGATCAATAAATCAAAACAAATATATTTAATACATATCAAAAAGCATTATATGACACATAATATATTTTGTAAAGTAATAATTTACTAAAAACAACATTTTTATCTGTTTTTTATCCTAACAATAATAATTATCTTTATGTAAATATTTTCTATTGATAACAATTATTTTTATGCACTTAATTATGCAAATATGAATTAAATTTCTTTTTTTAAAAATTGGGATTTTCAAAAAGAGTTCTTTTAGTTTATTCTAGACTTATTTGTTATTATTATTGCGCTATATTTATGGCCTTAAAAAAATGAAACCTGTCGCATTTATTGCAACAGGTCTCATTTCCAGCATTGTCCGGTCTTACCCGGTCATAGATTGTTCAGGCCCGACTGGCCATCGCAAAGCATCGCTCCAATATGAATGCTTATTCCTTCCTGACCAGCACCGCGCGCACCATCCGGCGGGAGAGGTAATTGTCCTTCGCTTCGGAATAATCCTCACAGGTCACCAGCGTCACCCAGTCCTGTTCCTCATGCTTCAGCAGTGAATTCAGGTCCTTCGAACCAATCAGCTCATTGCTGCGAGTCTCGTAGGTATAAGTCACGCCGTACGCCGTAATGGTAAATTTGTCTCCATAGCGCAGCGACTTCAGCGAGGCAAACGGCCCCGGACGATCCCAGGAATCCCACACGTGCGCCGTCAGCACCGTGTTCCCGTTCCAGGTCGGGAAGGCCGAACCGGCCAGCCAACCGGCATCCGAGCCTAACCAGGTCAGATCCCAACCATCTTCCGTCTCCGGCACACCCACAATCGGCACTTCCAGCTGCATTGCAGGAATGCGCAGCGTTAATCCGGTGCCGGCATACAGCTTTGCCGCCGTTTGTTCCGGCAGTGCCGTGATCCGACCGACTGAGAAACCGGTGCGCGGGATTTCTCTGCCCGCCACTTCCACCGGCGGATCATAAGGGTCTTTCGGATCTTCCGGCGGATGCCAATCTGCCCGGGTATTGGTAAAGGTACACAGCGCAATGCCCTCATAAGCCTGATTCGGACCCAAATTCGGCTGGACACGCACTTCGACAGCTTCCTTATCGATTTCAAATGTAGTCGGCAACCCGCTTATTTTTTCGTTGCATTGAATATCATACAGCTGCCAGCCGCCCGGAACAATTTCCTTGATCAACCAGGCCGCCGGATTCCCGTTCAGTTTACTCACGTCTCCCGCCGCAAAGTCTGAAGAGCCGATCTTGTGGATGCCGTTCAGATCCGGCAGCGAACTGACAAAATTGAATTCATCCCAATTATCGAACGGATTAATGACCTGCTTCAGCACGCCCACCACACCCGGTTTTGCGTTATAGAAGGTACACCGCACCGTTTCACCGTCCTCCAGATTGATCTGACTCGAAATCTGGGTCTTTCCGTCGATATTGCTCATACAATGGGTGTGGACATGATAAAAACCGCTGACCAATGGGTCGTTATCCTCAGTTACACTGTATGGTCCCGCTTTCAGCGTCTTTTGATGCGGAGCATCCGTGTCGCTCAGGCTGAACGGATCATATTCATTCCCTGTCGTCAGGAAATTGAATACGGTCGGGTCGCCCGCCGGCCAGGTCACCTTGTCTACAATAATCTCGCCAAACGGCGCCTTATTGTTATAAGTACAATGAGCGGACTGGGCAGCTGCCAGGGTGAATTCGATCGCGTTTCCGGTCTGATCAAACGGCAGCGGTTCCATATTCCCGTCCGCATTCGTCCCTTCACATTCCACCGAACTTAGTTCCCAGCCGTCCGGAAGGCTCTTTTCCTCCAGTCGGTAACGGCCAGGCGCAATGTTTTCAAAAAGGATCTGATCCGTCCGGGGAGTATGCTGTAAGCCGTCATCAATCAGGGCAAACGGCGCTTCCTTTTTTCCCGCGTCGCTGCCATCCGCCAATGGCAGGCGTTCCAGCTCGAAATTGAACGGGCTGGCGGTCTTCGGCGTGGCAGCTTTCTGCACGGTCAGCCCGGCCAGCGTGACATTTTCGAACAACAGCCCATTCGGAGCGGGATCGCCGTTATCCAGGAATATTTGATGGTTGACGATAATATTTCCTGAGCCGTCGTCCGTCAGCACCACTTCAATGGTATAGACCGTGCCATCATAGACAATGCTGCCGTCCGTTCCGGGCACTTCATAGATGGTGTAGCGCAGCGGGCTGTTCGCAACATCATTCAAATCATATAGAATCGGTCCGAAAGTAAAATTACCGTCCTGATCGTTCGTCGACGGCAACGGATTTCCGCTGCCATCGTCCAGCATAAAGGTGAACTCGCCATCACTCAAAGCCGACCCGGACAGGCGTTTTATTCCATAGATAACCGCGGCGCCGGATGAGCCATAGTCATTATTGAATACAATCTCCGGCACAGTGCTATCATTAATCTTATAAACTGGGGGAGCCGTGATTGTTCCATTCCCATCATCTGTCAGCGTTACCTCAACTGTGTAAACTGTCCCGTCGTAAGCCACACCGCC
>CALCQT010000276.1 GCA_937894825.1 uncultured Anaerolineaceae bacterium | reverse complement strand
GATGTGTATGGCGATCCAGCGAGAGAACCCGTTCTGATCGTTTTTTTGACATATCCAAAATGAACGGAGTCTCTCGTAAGAAAGGCTCCGTTTTTTATTTTCAAAACAGCATATTTGAGGAAAATTGTCGATTCGTATGAAAGGGGAACCAGCATGAACAGCAGCCAAATTAAAATTTTTACATTGTTTGCCGTGGGTATAATGTCCGTGGGTATGATGCCCGTGGGTATGATGCCCGTGGGTATGATGCCTATGGGTATGGCTGCGCGCATGTGTACCATGATGTGCATGTGCGCGCTGATCGCTTACGCGGATGGGCTGCGGGGAAGGAAATTAAGACGCTGTCTTATTTGAAACAGGTTAAAAGTAACCGAAAACAGTGGAATCCTCGTAAGGCATCGGCGGATTCCACTGTTTTTTTAATCGTATCAACGAAATCAAAACTGCCCGGATGCGGGGACTGACCCAACAGGAAACTGCGGCGGGCGGATGATAGAAAAATTATTGAAAGAGGATTTATCATGAAGAAATTAACAACTGTATTGTTCCTGGTCATTGTATTGACCCTCGCGATTTCCGTTTTGACCGGTTTTGCTCCCGTCAGCGCCGATTCTACGGCCCGAACGCTGGACGAGATCAAGGAAAGCGGCAAAGTCATCATTGGCGTCTTCAGCGACAAAGCGCCATTCAGCTATATCGACGATCAGGGTGAATATCAGGGTTATGACGTCTATTTTGCCCGCCGGATTGGCGAGGATCTGGGCGTCGAAGTCGAGTTTGTCTCCGTTGAACCCGCCAGCCGGGTTGAATTCCTGAAGACCGGCAAGGTCGACATCATCCTGGCGAACTTCACGGTTACGGCGGAACGGGCCGAATCGGTTGACTTTGCACTGCCGTATTTGAAAGTTGCTCTGGGTGTTGTCAGCCCGGACAGCGCGCTGATCACAGACGTTGAACAGTTGAATGGCAAGACCTTGATTGTCGCCAAAGGAACGACGGCGGAAACTTATTTCACCGAAAATCATCCTGAAGTGAAACTGCTGAAATTCGACCAGTACACCGAAACATTCAATGCGCTGCTGGACGGACGCGGCGATGCCTTCTCCACCGATAATACCGAAGTTCTGGCCTGGGCGCTGCAGAACAAGGGCTTCACCGTCGGCATTGAAAGCCTTGGCGACCTCGATACCATCGCGCCGGCCGTTCAGAAAGGCAACACGGAACTGCTCGAATGGATCAATGCCGAAATCGTTGAACTGGGCAAAGAGAACTTCTTCCATGCCAATTATGCCGAAACACTGGCTCCGGTCTATGGCGACGCTGCTTCTCCTGAAGCGCTGGTTGTCGAGGGCGGCGTAGTCGAAGAATAATGTTGTTTGCGAAGATATCCATACGGGAAGATTTCCGTTTTCTTACGCATAATCCATCCATGCTGTCGCAGGCATAAAAGAGGGCGTGTCTCTGATGATGAGACACGCTCCTTTTTTCTTCTCTATGGTAAGAAAACGGTCTTATAATCCGAATGAAATGAACGATTCAAAAAACAGCATAGGATACCCTGTGGCCGTAAGTTTTGCACGGAGCATAAAAGTTCGACTACGAAATTTCCGTTTTATTCGGCGTGAGTTCGTCAAATTCGAATTACCGGAATGAAACAGCAAAGTTTCCAGGGTAACCGGTTATGTTACAATTCGAGTCTGGATTTATTTTTTGATATTTTCCCAATGGAGCAGGTAAATGGAAATCATGTGGGCCCCCTGGCGGGGTGAGTACATTGATGGAACAACCGGTTATCCCCAACCGGAAGGCTGTGTGTTCTGTGAAGCATTGACGGCTGAGAACGATCGCGATCGTTATATCATTCATCGCGGCCGAAATGCCTTTGTGATCATGAATTTGTATCCCTATAATAACGGCCATCTGCTGGTGATCCCAAACGAACACATGAGCCGTGCGAGCCAGATGGATGCTGAAACACGCCACGAGGTGATGGACTTGCTGATGAAGGCGGAAGCGGTCCTCTTCCAGGTCTATCATCCGCAGGGCGTCAATATCGGCGCCAATATCGGCGCTGCAGCCGGCGCCGGGATCGCGCAGCATGTCCATTTCCATGTTCTTCCACGCTGGAATGCCGATTCAAATTTTATGACGACGGTTGCGAATACACGCGTTATCCCGGAAGCATTGGAAGTGACCTGGAAAAAAATCCGGGATGCTTGGGACGGGAGCAAGCCCTGATCATTTGCATCAACCACGGGTCCCATTTCGAGATGTCATATCTTTTTTGAGGATACCTGTAACAAAAAAAGCGGATAAATAACTATTGACGGATTCCGATTCATTATGTATATTTTGTGTAACGATATTGTAAAAATACGTTAAACAAGACTCACCTATGGAAAGGAGTGTTGATATTATGGATTACGCAATGATCAGCAAACTGGAAAAAGCGAAACAATATGCCCAAGAAAGAGATCGTTTTACATTTAACACATTCGAAGTTGCTTTAGAAGGCGCCAATGGCCCGCATGTTGTCTCCTATGATCATGGAAAATGGAATTGTGATTGCAGTTTCTTTCAATCACGCGGTCGCTGCAGTCATACGATGTCCCTGGAAGTCATTCTGGAAGGAATGGTAAGTATCGCGTACGACGAAAAATCACTGTAAGACATTTGATTTAAAAAACGGCTTGATATTAATGCAATCAGGCTGTTTTTTATGGCGCTGTAAAAATAAACAACGGCATATTGCATAACTTTTTATCCAAAAATACTCCCCAATCCAATTAATTGATAAAATATTCTCAGGATCCATTGCGATCCATATCTGACTGCACTGATTCGCTCACAGATTAAATTAATCCATTGCTATTTAAGGCGCAATTGCGCTGTGTGTTTTGGGTTAACCGATTATTAAGGAGAAGGAGAGGAATTATGGTAACAACAATTTATGGCAGCAGAATCTGTCCTGATACATTAACCACGCTGGAACTTTTCGAAAAAAACAGCCTCAATGTTGATTTCCGTGACATAACGACTGATTTGGCCCACTTGAAGGCTTTTTTGGCGTTAAGGGAAGGGAATCCGGTTTTCGATAAAGCCCGGGAAACGAACAAAATTGGTATCCCGTTCTTCATTTTACCGGATGGTACGCAAACGATCGACGGTACGCAGGCCTTTTTTGCCGTGATGCAAGGCGGGGATCTTCGATAAGCTTCCGGTATAGCAAAACCGAGATTTGATTCAGGAGTCCGTCCATGCGAATCCTGAAATGGTCAAGGCTTGTTCCGCTCAGCGGAGGGTTTGTCCGATGGCACGGGCGATTCCCTCCAGCGCCACTTGATCTTCCGATGAAAAGCGGTCGAAAAGCGGACTGTCGATGTCCAGAACACCGATCAGGTGGTTTTGTGCGTCCCGCAGCGGGATGACAATTTCCGAGTTCGAGTTGCCGTCACAAGCGATGTGCCCCGGAAAGTCGTGTACGTTGGGAACTCGAATTGTTTCCGCGCGCTGGAACGAAGTTCCGCAGACACCCGCGCCAACCGGGATGTGAACGCAGGCCGGTTTCCCTTGGAACGGGCCCAGGATCAGTGCGCCATTTTTCAGCAGGTAAAATCCGGCCCAATTGATATCCGCGAGCTGGTCCATCAGCAATGCGGAAGCGTTTGACAGATTGGCAACCTGATCGGTCTCCCCTGCCAGCAGGCTTTCCATCTGTGCCTGCAAAACTTCATAATCCATTATCGGCTCTCCGGTTTCTTTTAAGATCACATGGTGGCTGCGTGCACAGCCACCGTTTTGCTGCTAAGAATTATATATGATTGGGGCGAGGAGTGTGAAATTTATTCGTGCTCTGCGCGAATAAATTTCACACTCCTTTCGCTACCCTATCCATAAATATGTTTGCTGAAATAGCGGTCGCCGCGATCCGGGAAAACGGTCACGATGGTTCCCTGCCCGATCCGCTCCGCCA
>CALCQT010000275.1 GCA_937894825.1 uncultured Anaerolineaceae bacterium | reverse complement strand
GGGTCAGTTTTGACGAGGTCGTCGAAGTTATGAAATATACCGGGCGGGATATTCCCTCCTTGTATCGCGAGACCAGCGAGGGCGGGCTGGCGAAGGTTTACCGTGTTCCGGATTCGCGGAAGTGATTCGCGGGGAGAAAACTGAAATTCATGCGGGTGGAATGGCGAAGGTTTACCGCGTTGCGGATTCACGGAAGTGATTCACGGGAGCCGTAAAAGATATTCACGCAAGTGAGGCGACGAAAGTTTACCGCAGGTGGGCTGAGGAACAGCGATTTTGGATCCGGTAATTACCAATAAACTTCTTGAAATAAATGCGAAATTTTATCATGATTTCGGGGATGCTTTCGCCGCCACACGACGACGAATTCAACCGGGTATCCGCCGTATCCTTGCGGAAGAGATTCCTCATGATGGGAACTGGCTGGACCTTGGCTGTGGTTCCGGCGCGCTGGGGCTGGAGTGGTCAATGTCCGGTAGGACCGGAGCTTATCTGGGGTTGGATTTCAGCCAGCCATTGCTGGAGGAAGCGCAGAAAGTGACTGCTGAGTTTTCCAACCAGACGCTTTCGATCCGTTACGCTTTTGCGGATTTGCTTGATCCGGACTGGTCGGACTCGCTTGAGGCGCAATCTTTCGATGGCGTGCTGGCTTTTGCCTCGCTCCATCATATCCCGGGCCGGGAAAATCAACGGCGTATCTTATCGGATGTTTATCACCTCTTGAAGCCGGGTGGTGTGCTGATTCTTTCGGTTTGGCAATTCCAGAATTCCGCAAAGCTAATGAGCCGGGTTCTTTCCTGGGATACCGTTGGGTTGAACGACACGGCTGTCGAACCAGGCGATACGTTGCTGGATTGGCGGTATGCGCTTCCGGATCAAACTGAGAGGCAAGGCATTCGTTATGTGCATTTGTTTACTCCCGAGTCATTGGAGCGTTTAGGGAATGACGCGGGTTTTCGTTTGACAAAACAGTTTTTCTCTGATGGCACAGAAGGAAATTTGGCGCTGTATCAGGTTTTTCGAACGTAAATCTTTCTAAGCAAAGACCATCGAATATTCGTTTTCATGAATGGAATGAGGCTTTTTTGTCTTATCATATTTAACACTCGCGTCGAATATCCAATGAATCTATTTTCGGCAATAACCATGTCATAAAAATCAATACTATTTTTTCCGGAAAAATCTCATTCAGTGGTATAAACAATGAAATTCCATAGTTATTCCTTTCAGGATGAAATCTATACGACTATGACATTCTGTTATTTTTTATTACAGAATATGGCCGGATTATTGTTGTCAAAATAAAACTTTTTTTGTAAGATTATACGTATCGTTCTGTGGAAATTCTCACGATTGTATTCTGGCGCAGTAATTTGAAAATTGGAAAAAATTTTTGAATTGCTGATTAAGGAGGCCTCCCGAATGCTTGGAAGAGCAAAATCTTTTTTCAGTAAGACTTTTGACGCTATTATTCCGGTTTTTGCTACCATCTTAGTTCTTTTTATTGGTTTGTTTGTGCTGAGCGCCCTGGGGAAGGACCCGGTCGCTGCCTATAAAGCCTTATTTGATGGGGCCTTTGGAAGCCAGCGGGCGATCATCCAAACCATTATTAAAGCGACGCCGCTCCTGCTGGTCGGCATCGGGATTTGCATCGCGTTTCGCGGCGGCGTCACGAATATCGGAGGCGAAGGACAGATTATTGTCGGCGCGCTCGCTTCGGCTGCCGTGGCGCTATATGTTCCGATCGAATCCCGGGCGGTCATGCTGCCGCTTTGTCTGATCGCTTCGATGCTGGCAGGCGCATTGTGGGGCGGGATTCCCGGTTTTCTCAAGGCACGCATGGGCGTCAATGAAATTCTGACGACGGTGATGATGAATTCAATCGCGGTCTATTTGTCCAACTTTCTTTTGCGGGGCCCGATGATTGATCCCAAAGAAATTGAAATGGGGACCCGTGCCGCACAGACGGCGCTGATGCCGGAAACCACCTGGTTAACCCGGTTGGCGCCTCCGACACAGCTGAATACCGGGACGATTCTGGCCGTCGTTTTGGCTTTTGTCGCTTTTGTCCTGCTTTGGCAGACCACGATTGGCTACCGCATTCGGGCGGTTGGCTATAACCCCGATGCTTCGCGTTATGCCGGCATCAAAGTTCCGGTTTATCAGGTATTGGCGCTTGTTCTCAGCGGCGCTTATGCCGGTCTGGCCGGCGGAATTGAGGTTTTCGGGGTCCAGCACCGGGTATTGGAAAATATCTCTGCCAGTTATGGCTTCAATGGGATCGTGACGGCCCTGTTTGGTAACCTGCATCCGATTGGCACCATTCCGGCCGCCTTTCTTTTTGGCGGATTGATGGTTGGCGGCAATAAAATGCAGCGGACGGTTCAGGTTCATTCGGCGTTTATTGACACCATGCTTGGCTTGATCGTTTTGTTTGTGGTCGGGGCAAAGATTATCTCGGTGAGCCGGTCAAAGAGGAGGGCGAGAAATGGATAATTTATTCTCAGTGGCGACAATTTTCGGCATTCTCGGCATGGCCGTGCGTCTGGCAATGCCCTATCTATATGCCGGGCTGGGCGAATTGCTGGACCAGTGCGCTGGGTGCTTCAATCTGGGGACCGAAGGTATCATGATGATGGGGGCTTTTACGGCTTTCTATGTCGTTTACCGGACGGAGAACCTGTTGCTGGGTATTCTGTCTGCTGCGGTTGTCGGCCTGCTCATGGGGCTGATCATGTCCGTGATCAGCGTAACGCTGAAAGCTGCACAGGGTATCAGCGGAATTGGGCTCTCCATGTTTGGGGTTGGGCTTTCTTCGCTTCTTTTCAAGACGCTGCTGGATGGCACGGTTCTCTCCGTGAACGGTTTCCGCTCAGTTCGCATCCCGGTTCTGGGAGATATTCCTTATATCGGAGACGCATTTTTCAACCATAATCCAATGGTATATGTCGCGTATGTTCTGATTCCGATTTGTTCGATTTTCTTGTATAAAACGACTTTGGGATTGAAAATCCGTTCAGTCGGACAAAACCCGCAGGCGGCGGACACGTTGGGTGTTTCCGTGGACAAAATCCGTTACCTCTGCATCTGTCTCGGTTCGATTATGGCGGGCATTGCCGGATCCACTTTTTCAATTGCAAATATCAACATGTTCCAGGAGAAGATGACGAACGGGACCGGTTATATCGCTGTGGCACTGGTTTATTTCAGCGGCTGGAAGCCGAAAGGGGTTTTATTCGGCGCTCTTTTGTTCAGTTTTGTGAATGCACTTCAGCTTCGCATGCAGGTGCTCGGGATTAATATCCCCTCTGATATTGCGATGATGATGCCTTATATCCTGACGATTGTCACGCTTATATTCGTCAAAAGCCGGGATGCACCGGCTGCGCTGGCCAAACCGTATGAACGGAGTGAAAACTAAAGCTTTTGTTCTGCGATTCCCTTACCCCGTTGAGGCTGGGGTTCTACGAAGGAGGTAAAAAATGTTGAAGAAATTTGCGGTACTATGTCTGTCAGTTTTGTTTCTGTTGAGCGTGGCTGTCCTGCCGGCGCTGGCTGCTGATGGCGTTTTTCGGGTGGCGATTGTCATGCCTTCAAAAATCAATGATTATTCATGGAGCCAATCCATGTATGAGGCGCTAAAAAAGCTGCAAGCCGAAGCGGGTGAAAATGCGTTCGAGATTGTTTATTCCGAAGACATGTTCAATGTGGCTGATGCCCGCGAAGCAATTCGTGATTACGCAGATACCGGATTTGATCTGGTTGTTGCCCATGGCGCTCAATATGGAACCTCGGTACAGGAAATCGCACCGGACTTTCCTGAAACTGCTTTTGCCTGGGGCAATGGCGCTGAATTCTACGGACTGGATAATGTGATTGCTTTTCAAGCCAGTGCGGAGCAGGGCGGTTATGTGCTCGGGCAGGTTGCCGCGGCGGTCAGCCCCAATGGAAAGCTGGGCGTTTGTGGTCCGGTCGAGTCTGGTGATGCGAAAACGTTTATCGACGGTTTCAAATATGGTGCATCAGCCGTCGGTGCGCAGGTCAGTGTTACCTATACCTCCTCGTGGTCCGATGTTTCTCTGATGGCAGCTGCTGCCGAAACGCATATGGACGAAGGCGCGACTGTTCTGACGGGGGTTGGACAGTCGCGCCTTCGTCCATATGCGTTT
>CALCQT010000274.1 GCA_937894825.1 uncultured Anaerolineaceae bacterium | reverse complement strand
CAGCAAATCTGTCTGGCTCAATCCTTGAACAGCGGCAGATGTCCGAGCGAAATGACGTTTTTCCAATCATCCTCGCCGCCTTCCGTGCAGATCGCGGCGACGTGATAATCCGGATCGCTGCCGGCCAACTCCAGCAGGTTGACAATCGCCTGCAGCGTCGAGCCGGTGCTGATCACGTCGTCCACAATGACGGCTTTCTTTCCCTTGAGCAGCGCGATATCCTTTTCGTCCAGAATGAGATCCTGCTCGTGTTGCGTCGTGATCGAAACTGAACTCGTCTCCAGCGCTTTCCCCATATAGGACTTATAGCTTTTGCGGCAAACCACATACGGCTTCCCGGTCCGCACCGACAGCGCGTGCGCCAGCGGAATGCTCTTTGATTCCGCCGTGATCAATGTGTCGAAGGAGATTTCCTTCAACTTTTCGGCCAGCGCGTCGGCACAGGCTTCAACCAGTTCGGTATCCCCCAGGATATTCAAAACCGCGATCCGCAGTCCGGGTGAAACTTCAAACAATTGCAGCGAACGTTTTATGCCCGCCAATTCAATTTCATAATGACTTGTACTCATCAGCGCGATAACTCCTTCTCTTCGACAATTCTGATCATTACGGCAACTTAAACAGCCCAATCCCGTACACGCTTCAGCCATCGACCGGCATAACGCACGGCAGCAATCAAACTTCTGGTAAGGATTGGTACTTCGCACTCACCGTATAAAAAAATGATGAAATAAATGAATTATTTTGAGTAAACCTGTTTTCTTTGTGATCCACCCTGCGATTATATCATTTCTGATTAGGGTGTCAAAAGTCAATGCTGTTTATTAATGATGTACCTCGCAGGGGCGATCGTCGCGAAGCACCCTGACGGGGATGATCGCCCCTACATAGCGCACCGTTTAATACTTTTGACACCCCTGGCTATGATGATTTTGAGTTTCTCTTTACAGAAATTAGTTTACATTACTTTCTTTTTTTGTGCAGAGCACAAAAAAATCTTACCGGATCAGCCCATTTTCCAACAGAAAATCATGCGCCACTGTCTTTGAGTTCATCCCCTCGATGTCCACCCGATAATTCATTTCCATCATATCTTCCTCACTGATCAGCCCATTCAATTTTGAAAGCAACGGCTCCAGTTCCGGATACCTGGCAAAAACATCGTTCCGCACCAGATTTACAGCGTAATAAGGCGGAAAGAATTGCAGATCATCTTCCAACGGCACCAACCCCATCTTCTTGAGCTGTGCATCCGTTGAAAAAGCGTCTGTGATATCCACTTCATCCGAAGCAATGGCCTGATAACGGATATTTCCTTCCAGACCCTTCACGTCTTTAAAATGGATCCCAAATTGCGATTCCATCTTGGGAAGGGAGTCGGGACGCTGGGAGAACTCCACCGTACAGCCCAACCGGAGCCGGCTCGCCTTCACTTTCAGGTCAGAAAGTTTAGAGAGCCCATATTTTTCCGCGGTTGCAGGTTTAACCGCCATTACATAAGTATTATTAAAACCCAACGGTGCTGAGGTATAGATATCGTGATCAACCGCCATCCGCTCCCTGACAACCTGATACGCTTCGTCCGGATCTGTGCTCATCGGCTGATGGAGGATGTTTCCCAGTGCGGTCCCGGTATATTCGGTATACATATCCAGATCGCCGTTCTCCAAGGCACTGAATGCGATAATTGAGCCGCTCAGGTTGAACTTTTCGTCCACCTCGATATCGGTATTACTTTCGATCAACTCGCTGTAAATATCCCCCAGAATGAAAGCTTCGGTGAAATTGGTTGTTCCGACGGTAATTATTTTGTCATCCCGCTGCAATTGTTCCCCGGCGGCATAAACGATCGGGAACAAAAAGAGCCCGCCGCACAAACCGTATGTGATCACTTTATCAAAAATTCGTTTCCTCCGGGAAACCTGATTAATTTCCTCAGGCGGCTTCAAACCTTCCGGGGTCACCAGGTTCTCCAATCTCGCCAGAATATAATCAATTAAAAGCGCCAGTAATGAGGCAGGAATCGCACCAAGCAAAACCAGGTTGGGATTATTTGCGTTCAGGCCCAGATTGATAAACCATCCCAGCCCGCCGGCGCCGGCAAAAGCGGCAATCGTCACACTGCCCGCGGCAGTCACGGCCGAAATACGGATGCCAGCCATGATAAATGGCGCGGCAATCGGAAGTTCAACCTGAACCAGCTGCTGCCAGCGGGAGAGCCCAATGCCTTTGGCAGATTCGATCGTCTGAGGGTCAATACTGACAATGCCGGTATAAGTATTTTTAATGATCGGCAGTAACGCATATACAACCACCATCAGAATCGCCGGTTTTGTTCCGATTCCTAAAAACGGGACGGAAAAAGCCAGCAGCGCAATAGATGGAATCGATTGCAGCACATTGGCAAACCCGATCACAAAATCCGCGACAACTTTGTTCTTGGTGATCATGATGCCGAGCGGAATCCCAATCAACAGCGAGACGGCCACCGCCAGAGACGCCATGTTCATATGCTGAATGAACAGCTCCAGAAGCTCCGCTTTTCTGGCAAGAAACAATTCCCAAAAAGCGTTCACAGTGTCCCGTTCCTTTCGTAGCTTATCTGCTCATCCGGCTCATATTGCTTCGAGAGCGCCGCGAGCAAGCCGCTTTTGGTGATGTACCCCAGCAGCTTGTTTTCATGGGAAACAACCGGGATAATACCCGAGAAATTGTCATCAAGATGGTTAATAATTTTTTTCAAATCGGTGTCTTCATAAACGGAAATCGTATCCGTCGAGATATATTTCGCCAGGGGAATTTTATAATCCGGAATCCTGCGGATATCTTTCAGCCTTAAAATTCCTTCCAACTTTCCATGCTCAGTCACCAGCAGGCTGTCAACTGAATTTTGATTCATCATTTGGACCGCCTGAAACAGCGATCGGTTGCGGGAGATACAAAACGGTTTCGTTTTCATGATATCGCGGGCCTTGATAAACTCCGGATTCTCCCACAGCCGATTTCTGCCGATGAATTGCCGCACATAATCATCGGCCGGGTTCTTCAGCGTATTCTCCGGCGTATCGCATTGCACAATCTGACCCTCATGCATGATACAGATCCGGGAGGCCAATTTGATGGCCTCATCAATGTCATGGGTGACAAAAACGATCGTTTTTGAGAATTTTTTCTGCAAGCGGAATATCTCATCCTGCAGTTCGGACCGAGTAACCGGATCAAGCGCGGAAAATGGCTCATCCATCAGAATGATCTCCGGATTGACGGAAAAGGCCCGTGCCACGCCCACACGCTGCTGTTGACCACCGGATAGCTGGGAAGGATAAAGATCCCGGTAACTTTCCGGCGGAAGTTCAACCATGTTCAGCAGTTCATCCACCCGCGCTTCCCGTTCTTTCTTTTCCGTTCCGGTTATTTTCAGGATTTGACCGATATTCTCCGCGACGGTCATGTGCGGAAACAGCCCGCCTTCCTGCACGACATACCCCATACTTCGGCGAAGTTTTGTGTCAACGATTTGTTTTATCGGGACGCCATCAATGATCACGTCGCCTTTATCGACAGGAACCAATTTGTTGATCATTTTCAGCAGTGTCGTCTTGCCACAGCCGCTTGGGCCGATCAAAACAATAAACTCACCGGATTCTATTTGCAGATTAATCCCGGTTAATACCGGTTTGGATTTGTAAGATTTATAAATATTCTTGAGCGTGATCATAACGTCTCCTCCGCTGCCATAGAACATGACGCAAAAAAGTCAGAAACATTCTTTTGTTCCAATCAAGCGTGTTTCTGTTCGGCAGACAACAGACAAACCATTGAACCGGAGAGAAAAATTCTCCGCTTTCTGAAATCCATTGCAAGATCATAGATATCCTCCTCAATCAGGCAAGATCCTAAGACAAAAGACGCCTTGAAACGGCGTTTTTCAATATTTAACTCATTATAGGGACTTTGAGATTAAGAAGATATAAAGATTAAAGAGTTTTTTACCGCAGCGCCTCAGGAAGCTCGCACAAAATCAGCTCGCCGCCCCGGTTTCCATCCTGTCCCGGCAAAGCAAGATTCTCACGCTTCTCAGCCGTCAACAGCACCAGCTGTGGACGCATCTCCTTGATCCGTTCAAAGCCGGGCGTGTCAAAAATCAGGTCCTTGTTGGAGCGAATGCTGACGCCGGACGGAGTTTTCACCCCAAGACCTTCCGTGCACTGTCGCGCGGCTTCAAATCCGGCGCTGCCGGCAGCGGTGTCCGGAAACAAAACCACGGACGGTTTGTAATTTTCAAAATAATGAGCAAACACCGCTTCCATCACCTCCGCTGTCAGATTCTGATAGACAGGGGCGTCATAAACAAAAATCCGGTCGGGACCGAAACGGAAGAGTGCACGGGACAGCCGGGTGATCCCATTGCCGCAGCGTACCAATGCGACTTTGACATTCACATGCTCGGCCAGTGCCTGTGCTTTGGCAAGCAATGTCTGCGTATCCGGGCTCAGACCGCCATCCGGCGTTATATCCCCATAGACGGCGATATCCAGATAATCCGTTTTGCTCAGTTTGCCCCGCTGATTTTCCGACGAGGCGATATTTTTCGAATTCAGCATTATTTTTTCCCTTACATTCAATGACCTTGCCGCTGTCGGACCACCTCAAAAATCAGGATCCCGGCCGCCATGGCGGCGTTCAGCGATTCAATTTTACCGGGCATCGGGATAAAAACCTTGCCGGTCGTCAGGGCCAGCGCATCCGCACTGATCCCATCGGCTTCAGAACCGATCACCAGCGCTGTCGGCAGTGAAAAGTCCGTATCCCAGCAGGACCGCCCGCCGTCCATATCCGCAGCCAGCACTTGCAGACCCGGGAATCGCCCCAGGACAGCCTCGATCTCAGCCCAACCGGCCTCCCAAAACGGGACTTTGAAATGACCGCCCATGGCGGACCGGATCACTTTCGGCGCGTACGGATCCGCACAGCCGGGAGAGAGGATTACAAGATCCACGCCGGCCGCGGCAGCAGTGCGAAACAAGGTGCCCAGATTGCCGGGATTGCGGATCGTATCCAGCAGCAGGATAAAATCAACCATATCAGGGATCGGCAGCGGGCTTTTCTCCATCACGGCCAGCGCGCCCTGCGGCGTCGCCGTATCGGAGACCGATTTCATCAACGATTCAGTGATCTCTTCCGCCGGGATTCCCTGCTCCTCGGCATAACTTACCAGCACCCGGACGCGCTCCGTCAGCGGCGCGGTATAAAAAAACAAGCGGCAGACCGCTCCGCTGGCAAACGCTTCTTCGACCGAGCGAACGCCTTCAATCACATAACTTCCGGACGCATCCCGTTCTTTCTTCTGCGCGGACAATTTTTTAACCCATTGAATTTTTGTGTTTTGGGCGGATGTGATCATAAAAAAATGGCTGGTTTCTTTCTGCTATAATGACGTAAATAAAAGCGTTACCGTGTTTATAAAGGACAAGAGGATGAAAAAAATTACCTTGTTAATTGTACCTGTTATTCTGATCGCTTTCAGCGCGTGCCAGTCAAAAGAAACACCGAAAACCGAGTCGGAAGCAACTGATCAACCGGCGATTGTAAGAAACATCAGCGCGCAGGACGCAAAAGCGCTGCTGGCGGAAGCGCCCGCTGACGGAGAGAAAACGCCGCTGCTGATCGATGTGCGCGAACCGGATGAATTTGCCTCCGGTCATATTCCGGATTCGATCAATGTGCCGTTGGGAAATGTTCTCGACGGATTGAACAACCTGGAACTGGAGAAAGACGCTCCCGTCATGCTCTATTGCCGATCCGGACGGCGCAGCGCGGAAGCGGCACAGACGCTGTTGGATGCCGGATACACCAACGTCTATGATCTGGGCGGCATCATCGACTGGCCGTACGATACGGTGAAGTAAAACCATAGTTGTTGTCATCTTCGCTTGCAGCTCGCAGATGCCCTTGTGGTACTGCAGGGACGACTCTCGAAAGGGGCGCCTTTGGCACCCCTTTCGAGACGGAGCTTTGCATTCACTTCGTTCGAGACCGTCAGCTACGCTTCATCAGCGCCGCGGCCACGGATTCCAGGGCCAACGCCAGTTGTCATTGTCATTGTCGTCGTCCCAATACCAATACCAGGGATCATCCTTGTCCGGTCGCCCCGGTCTTGACCAGCCCGGACGCGGCGTCGGCGCATAATAATAGGATGAACTGACCACGGTATATTTTGAGGTAATTTCACCGCATGCTACGCCGGACGGACTTTTCAGAACATAGGTACTGTAATATTGATCACCGGGCGGCAGCAGCGCCGTCATCCCCAACTGAACATTGACCGTTTCGCCGGGGGCAGTATCCTTGCGAACATTAAAACGGGTGCTGCCAATCTGCCAACCCTTCTTGAACTCAAACTGGTAATCCTTCGTCCAGGTGCAGGTTCCGGTGTTACGAACCAGCCACTCTTTATAAAAGACTTCTCCCTCGGCAACCTTCACGCCGCTGGCATAGGCGGGTTCCGAGACCACTTCCAACCCCATCGTACAGGTGGAGCCGTTATCCAACTGGACCAGACATTGACCGGACCCCGCATCCACCGGCTGCGATTGCTGTACCGGCGCGACGCTCTCAGCGCCGGGCGTGGCAGTCACGACCACATAGATAATTTGCGGCTCCTGGGTGGGATTTGCCAAAACGATCTGATCTTTGCTGCGGTCCGAAGGTTGGGCCGGATTGATTTGAATCTGATCCAACGGAGCAAACGCCAGGATCAACGAGACCACCAATAAAAAAAGTATTCCGAAAAGGATTTTCTTTCTTCCCATAGTTTTTTTCTCCTTTTCCATATTAACGAAATCCGGCCGGATAAGTTCCAGGATGTGCCGGAAATAACCTAAATTTATTATTAAGGCTGAAACACGTTAACAAGGAAAGTCTGATTCAGGGACAAATGACACCTTCCTCCGCCAGCGGCTCACTGCGCGGGATCAAAATTTGCACGCCCTGATCCAAAAATGTTTCCTGCGGTTCATAATAACACAGGGTCGGGATCGAAACCCACTTCACAAAAAGATCGTTTTCCTCACTGAAATCCAGCCCCTCGCCCTGGAATTTGACCCACAGCGGTTCACTGATAATGACATCAAAACGATGCGCTTTCAAATCGGCGATGTATGGCTCAAAAAAGGCCGCGTTATCCGCCATGGCCTCGTCCATCATCCATTTCTTCTCGTAATCTGCGATCAATTCGATTTTCGGGACCACCCCAAAGGTCAGCAGTTGCCGCTGATCCAGAAACAGGACTTCGCCGTCAGGATTGGCGTCGACCGCCTGTTGGATTTTCTCAACCGCGTCACGCGTGGTCTCAAGCGGCGGATATTTTTTCGGCTCGATTGAAAATGCTTCCCTGGCGACTGGCAGCAGAATCGCGGCCAGAACAATGACACCGACCCAATGTCCGGAACGCAGCTTTTCCGCCAGCCAAACGCCCATGCCCGCTTCCCAGGCCAGCGCGCCGATCAACAGCAGCCCGATCAAAAAGATATCCAGATTATGCAGATTGGAGCCACCGCCAATTTTGACGGAGATCAGGACGCCGACAGAAAGAAAAGCCGTCTGCGCCAGAATCAACAGCGCACGCTGCCAGCCGTCCAATTTCCATTTTTTCCGGGCTGCCCAGAGAATCAACAGGAGTGTCAACGGAAGAATCGCGATCAGCAGCCCTAAAACAATGCCCGGCTTGAAAGTCTCATTCGGCCACAGCCGGCTCCAGATCAACGGCTGGCGCGTCAGAAAATAACTGAACCACGCCGGCGTGAACATGACGGGACCGCCAATAGCCGCGTCCGCGTTGGACACTGACTCGATCGTGTCCTGCGCTGCCGCGGCCGCGCTTGCGCCCCAGGCGGCCAGTTTGTTCAGCAGACCGGAGAACGTTTCCCGTTTCAGGTAGACCACCGCGCCCAACAATCCGGCCGCGCCCAACAGGATGGAACGCATCCAGCGGCTTCGATCCGGTTGTGCTTGTGCGAAGGCCAGCATCACGGCAAAAGCGGCCGGCGCAACCACCCAGGTGGAGCGGGACATCACGGCATAGAAACCCGCCGCAAAAGTCAGCGCCAGCGCCCATGGCAGCGGACGCTTCCATCCGCAGGCCACCAGAATCGCCGCCAGCACCAACGGCGTATAGATCGGCCCCTGCAGCAGGAATAACATCGCCCACAATCCGGCGGCAAAGCGGATTTTCCCATCTCTGCCCGATGAGCCGGCGTCCGCCCGGGAGAGCAGCACCCAACCCAGAACCGCGTAGGGAATCGTGAACAGAAAATCGTTCCAGAAGCGCATCATTGCGACCGTCACCTCCGGCAGCAGAAAAATTACACCCCACAGGCTCTGACGCCCAATATCGATGTACGCCGGAATCGATATTGGGCGTCAGAGCC
>CALCQT010000273.1 GCA_937894825.1 uncultured Anaerolineaceae bacterium | reverse complement strand
GGTTCGATCAAGGTGCCGGGTGTGACGATCCGCACGACTTCCCGGTTGAAAATGCCTTTATCAGGTTGTTCGCCCACCTGCTCACAGATGGCGACATGGTAGCCTTTTTCGATCAGGCGGGACAAATAGTTCTCAACCGCATGGTATGGCACGCCGGCCATGGGGCGTCCGGTGCGTGCGGTCAACACCAGATCCAGTTCACGGGCGGAGGTTTTGGCGTCTTCATCGAAAGTCTCATAGAAATCACCCAGACGGAAAAAAACAATCGTGTCCGGGTACTGCTTTTTGATCTGAAGGTATTGTTGTCTGACCGGTGTTTCTTTCTCACTCATGCAATTGACTTTCCATAACGTAAAAAATAAGCGGCGATCCCGAAAGCGGTCGCGACGTTTAGTGATTCTTTGATCCCGGACATCGGAATATAGACCCGGTGATCACAGTGTTCCAGCACAGAAGGATCCACGCCGCTGACTTCATTGCCCACGATCAGCGCGATGGGCTGTTCGATCCGAATGTGCTCAAGCGTGCCGAAGAGATTGACGGTGTGGTTTCCGCCTTCCAGGGCCCAGAGCTGAACCCCGTTTTGTTTCAGTTCCTGTACGGCGTCCATGATGTTCCAGCGGTGCTCCCAGGCGACGGCGGCTTCAGCGCCCAGTGCGGTCTTGAGAACTTTGGGGTTGTCACCTTGCGGTGTGATTCCGCAGAGGTAAAGCCGGCTGATTCCGGCGCCGTCCGCGGTCCGGAAAATGGCGCCGACGTTTAATGCGCTGCGCAGATTATCCAGAACAGCCACGACCTGCGGGCCGGTTTTTCCGGGTTGCAGGTCGCGGATCAGGAGCGACTCATAAGGCGCGATCACCGGCTGTGTGGCACTTCCACAGCGCGGGCATTTATGGGCCGGATTGGGTTGGGCGACCGGAAAACGGCAGCCGCATTCCGGATTTATGCAGATCCGGATTTCGTGCATGGTTTCAATTTATTTCAAAAGGACGGACGGAGGATTGTCCCCCAGATCAATTCGGATGGCACGCCGTTCCATCGCCAGCAAGGCTTCAAAATCACCCAGCGCCTGCGCCCGTTCAAGAACAGCGAATGTAAGCCCCTGACCGGGGATTTCGGTGTCCTGCGGGCTGTTCGCGACGATCTGGATAAAGACGCCATTGTTCGCGCCGCCTTTGTGCAGCTGCCCGGTGGAGTGCTGGAAGCGTGGACCAAATCCGAGCGTGGTTGCGCAGCCGCTTTTTGCCAGAATTTCTTCACGGATTTCCTGAAGCGAATTCAAAAGCGTATCATTTCTCGGCAGGTATGCATTCAGCGCGATGTAATCCTGTCCGGCCTCCGCCAGTTTGATGAAGCGGGCGATTAATTCAACCGGGCTGCTAGCCGTACTCAGTTCTCTTGACTCAAAATTGAAGTAAGCTTTGACGCCGTCTTTTTCCCAGACGGTTTTCGGTTCATTCAGTTTACCGTTTTCTTTATATTCATTGATTTTCGCTACGGTCCGGGTTTTGCTGTCCTGGACATTCGGCTGGTCAAAGGCATTGACTTCCAGCAGTGCGCAAGCAACCGAGACGGCGATTTCCCAGCGGTAAAACTCCGCAAACAAATCCGTCAGTGTCTCCACTTTGATCGTCAGCACCGGCTGTCCGGCCGCGATCAGCTGTTCGACGAAATTCTCACGGGTTCCGGAGTAATTGACATAGACAAACGCGCGGTCTTTGCTATATTGGTCAGGTTTTGTTTCCGGCTCAATGTCGACCGGAACGATGCCTTTTCCGTTCTTTCCGCTGCTTTCCGCGATCAGTTGCTCCAGCCAGGAGCCGAGTGATTCCAACTCAGGGTCCGTCAGGATGGTGAGTTTATCCCGGCCGTTCAAGGCAGCCGTACCCATGTAGACTCCCAACGCGGCGCCCTCGTTGCTGGCGACCGGGTTGGAGGGCGAGCATTTCTTCGCCATTGCGTTGACCTTTTCCAGCACGATGGCCGGATCAATGCCGATCAATGTGGCGGGTAAAACACCGAATGGCGTACTGGCGGAAAAGCGCCCGCCGACAGCGGCGTCAGAAAAAACAATGTTGCGGAAGTTCAATTCCGTCGCCGTTTTCTCCAGCTGTGTTCCCGGATCTGTGATCGCGATGAAGTGCTTTCCGGCATCCTCACCTAAAACTTCCTTTGCTTTTGCGTAAAAGTAATCCTGCAGCGCACGGACTTCAGCGGTTCCGCCGGATTTACTGGATACGATATAGACTGTCTCTCGAACCGGATGACTTTGGTCGGCAGCCAACACCTGTCCGGGATCGGTTGAATCGACGATGGAAAGTTGCATCCCAGGCAGCTTTTGGAAGGTCAGCGCCATTACTTCGGGCGCGAGCGATGAACCGCCCATGCCCAGCAGGAGAACCTTTTTGATTCCGTCGGCCTGGAGGCTGCGGGAAATATCTCTGAACTCATCGATCAGTTTGGCGGTGTTGTTTTGTGTGTCGAGCCATCCAAGGCGGTTGCGGATTTCCGGGTAAGCATGGGTGTCATAGCTCCAGACGGTGGGGTCTTTCGAAAAGATCCGCGTGATGGTGGCATTTTCGTCGATTTTTTTGAAATTTTCAAAGACAGGCTCAGAAAGGTCCCCTAACGACGTGCGAATGGCATCAGAGCGTTTTTCAAGGTCATTCAGCATGGATTTAAAAGCATTTTCATACAAGCTCACGCTTTCCTCCTCAAGTTTTTCGGTTAATGAATCAAATGATATTCCAAGCTTCGCTAATTGCGAAAAGGTTTGTTCAATTTCTAAATCCGGCGCAGGGAGGCCGGTTGTTATTTTCCCGCGATCCAGCACGGCTTCCAGAGTCTCAGGATCCACGGTGCAAATTGTGTTT
>CALCQT010000272.1 GCA_937894825.1 uncultured Anaerolineaceae bacterium | reverse complement strand
CATAACCCTGCAATGAGGTGCTGTTTTCGGCAATGATGTCAAACCCGGCGTTGGTTTTGCCGGTCTGATAAGCAGCGGCAATCCGTGAACTGAGGGATTCTTCGCCGGTGCCGGAAAGGATGAACTGAAGTTCAACCACAGAGGTGGATTCCGGGCGGGCGTTATAAGAAGCGATCAGATCGGTGAACAGGTCAGACACATTCTGTGATCCGGTAGTCCAGAGTGTAACGGTCGGTTTGTCCGCGGCGGCGACCGGGCTGACGATCAGCACGAAGGCCAGGACCAATAAAACTGCAAATTTTGTTTTCATCAAGTCTCTCCAATTGATTGATACTGTTTCCGGGTCCCATATCATCAAGGAACACCGTTGAAAATATGATCCTCCATTATCCGCCTGGTTCGATCAAACATTTTCGGTTTGGTCAGAATTGGGCTGATAACGGTAAGTTCCGTCAAAAAAACAATTAACCAGGTCGCCATGTTTGAATTGGGCAGCCTCTTCGGCCGAAGCAAACGCTTTCACGATGCCTTTATCCGTTCCGACAGCGATTTCATAGAAATGCCCCAGCATCATAATGGTGCGCACAATTCCGCCAATATCGCCGCCGGTGGCGTCTCCCAGCTCAAGCCTGACGTTTTCAGGGCGAACCGCGACGGTCGTCCCATCCCGCTGCTCGATAAAATTCATCTCACCGATAAATCCGGCGATATAACGTGTCGCGGGATTTTCGTAGATCTCTCCGGGCGTCCCAATCTGCTCAACGGAACCCTTGTTCATCACGACAATACGGTCCGACAGCGCCATGGCTTCTTCCTGATCATGGGTTACGAATACCACCGTGATGGCCAGATCGGTCTGGATTTTGCGCAGCTCCTCACGCATCTGGGAGCGGATTTTCGCGTCCAGCGCGGAAAAAGGTTCGTCCAATAGCAGCACCTGAGGCTCCAGCAGCAGAGAACGCGCAATCGCAATGCGCTGCTGCTGTCCGCCGGACATCTGGTTGGGATACTTCTTTTCGAAACCAGCCATTTTCACCAGGTCAAGCATCCGAGTAATCCGTTCGGAAATCTCCTGTTTGGAGATCCGGCGTAATTTCAACCCGAATGCCATGTTTTCATAAACGGTCATGTGCGGCCAAAGGTTGTAACTCTGAAAAACCATGGCAGTAGGGCGTTTTTCAGGCGGTAATTGTGAAATATCCTGACCGTCAATCAGGATTTTTCCGGAATCACATTGCAGAAAACCGCCCACGGTGCGAAGAATGGTTGTTTTCCCGCATCCCGAGGGACCGAGCAAAGTGACCAGTTCTCCCAATGAAACGCTCAGGTTAATATTGCGCACACCATCGCCGTTTTTATACAACTTCGTCATATTCCGAATTTCAAGTTTGGTTGGTTTATCCATAGGTCACATTCTTTTGAAATATCAGCCCATCTTATATCCGCGGGCCAGTGTCTCGCCGCCGACATATTTACGAAATAACAGTAACAGCAGCAAATTCGGCGCGATCAGAATCAGAGAGAAAACAGCGCCGGCCGTGGATGGATAATCCAAAATCACGCCGTACATTTCAACCGGCATCGTCCGGTAATAAGGCAACCCGACCAAAAGTGTGCCGGTATTTTCGCCTAACGATCCGATGAAAGCAAACAACGCAGCCACGGCAATTCCCGGCCAGGCATTGGGGAGCGTTATATACCAGAATGTCCGCAGCGGTCCGGCGCCGGCATCCCGTGCGGCTTCCTCCTGTTGAACAGGCACATTCTTGAAAGCGCTGGCCGGCAGCCAAATCATCATCATCATGCATTCGATCAGATGAATCAGCAGCACGCCGGTGAACGTCCCCATCAGATTGATCCGGTAGAAAACAATCGCCATGGATGTGTAGATACCGATTTTCGGGAAGGCGTTCCCCAGCAGGAACGAAAACATGACGGCTTTTCGTCCGGGGAAATTGAATCGGGCCAGCACATACGCCGCCGGCAGACAGATGATCATGGAGACAAAAATCGTCGCGAATGCGAACAGGAAAGATAAACCAATCGAGCGCACCAGGGTAGGTTGGCTCAGCACATATCCCCACCATTTGAATCCGAATTCAGCGGGGATAATATTCGGGAATTCATATTTATTGGCAAACGCCAGCAGGAAGGTGTATAACAGCGGACCATAAAAGAACAGCAGAAACAGGACCAGGAACAGAAATTCAAAAAACCGTTTTTTCCCCAATGTGTAAAACCAGCGTTTGGGATTTAAAAAACTCATCATAATACCGCTCCTGTTCCTCGTGGAAGGATTTTTGCGCTTTGCTGCGTGAGAAATTGTGTTTTCAACTGCACAGCGACTTTCGCGTTGCGTGTGGTGATATTCGGTACGCCCGCCCGCAGGTATTTCATGATCTGCTCCGGTTCATTCACAGTCCAAACGGACATTTCCAAGCCGTGCTGCCTGAAAAACGAAATCCGTTCTTCCGTCGCAATCTGCCAGGGAATGTTGAGCGTTTCAATTGCGAAAGTTTTCGCCAATCTCACCACGTCTCCGGCATAAGGATCCGGGTCGGGCATAATTTCCCTTAAAGCCCGCCAGGGATCACTGGAAAGCACCGGAAGCAGCTCTTCCCGCCCATCGGCACGCAATTTTTCTTCCGCCAAAGGCCGCAACATCTCTTCAAGATTCCATAAAACATGGCAACGCCGCGGAAGGTCGGAAATATTACGCAACACTTCGGGCGTCACACTACCGGAAAGATACAGCCGTTCTCGGGGAAATCGCAAGCGGTTTGTAAGATCCAGCACCGCGGGAATCGCCAGCGCTTCTTTAACATCGCAATTAATCCCGATCCCCTCCACGGCTTGAATGATTTCGAATGCCGCTTCCAGCGCTGGCAAGTCAGAGTAATACCGGCCGGGTTCCGAATCATGGGAAAGCACCAGGACGCCATCCCGATTCATCCGGACGTCAACCTCGACGATATCCGCACCGGATTCGATCCCCTGTGCAACCGACTCAAGTGAGTCGTCCGGTGTATTGTCACATCCGCTGTGAGCAGTAATCGCAGATCCCTCTGGTCGTATCGTCGTTTCGTTAATCATCCGGTCTATGATGGCTTTCCGATTCTCCATTGGTATTTAGACTCCGCTCTGTCTCCGTAAAACTCACAGAACCCAGAGTAAATTCGAATAAATCATATCATGCGGCAGACAAATCAATTGTCTATGCACATTACAATGCATTGCGGATTATGGCTCAACTTACCGCTCTTTTTACAGCACTTTTTGCTTTTTTTTACATAAACATCGATCCGGTTCGTGAATCGCAGAATCCAAAGTTTCACAAAACCGGAGTTCAGTCAAACCAGACTCGATATGATATGATTATTAATAATCATCTATAAGAAACCCGAAGATAGGAGCCTTATGAAACGTGTCGCAATCTTCCTGAGTTTGACCTTCGCCATCAGCTGGACAGCAGAATTTTTCCTCTGGAAAAATGGCGGGCTTCAAAATCCATACCTCCAGATCATTTTGACCGGAGTCATGTTAATCCCGGCTATTTGCGTCTTGCTGACACGATGGGTAACGGGGGAAGGGTTTCAGAATTTATGGCTCCGGATCGACTTCAAGAAAAACCTGCGCACCTATCTGATCGCCTGGTTTGGTCCCGCCATCTTAATTATTGTCGGAACCGCACTCTACTTTTTATTATTCCGCTCCAATTTTGATCCGGAATTCAACATGGTCCGCGAATCGCTTCAAGCGGCGCAAGGCGCTGATGCGATTGAAATTACCGCTCAGCTTTTGCTGACCACGATTCTCATGCAAATCGTGATCAGCATCCTGTTTGCCCCGCTCCTGAATCTGATCCCTTCACTGGGAGAAGAGCTCGGCTGGCGTGGCTATCTGCTGCCGAAACTGACCGAACTGCTGGGAACCGCAAAGGCGGTCCTGTTGAGCGGGATCATCTGGGGGCTTTGGCATGCGCCATTGATTGCCATGGGATATAACTATGGGAAAAATTATCTGGGCTATCCGGTGACCGGGATTTTGGCAATGACGCTTTTCTGTGTTTTTTTCGGCATGTTCCTTTCCTGGCTGGCAATTCAGGTCCGCAGTGCCATCCCAGCCGCAATTGCCCATGGCGCCCTTAACGGTTTCGCCAGCATCGGTATTTTCTTTCTGAAGAACGGTCCGGACCCACTGGTCGGCCCCTTTCCCACCGGCCTCATCGGGGGGATCGGTTTCATTGTTGCCGGTATTATCTGTTTTAAGCAAATTAATTCAACCGGTTTCCCAATGGAAAGCGAAGAAAAACCGCAAGGAGAAGGCGATATGGCGTAGTTCTTGCAACTATTGTTCATAAAACAGAATTTTTGGTTTTTTTAGTGAATCTGCTGAATTCTTCACCGAAAAAGAGTTAAGCAACGATTAATTATGCACCGTTGGAGGCAATAATGAAATTAAACAAGCTGCACTTTCTAATTCAGACCATATTGGTTATTACGTTGTGTATTAGTTTCACTGCCGTGTATGCGCAAGGTGAGGGAACCAGCCCGTCTTACACGATTACAGAAGTGATCCCCGGAAGCAGCGTCACAATCCTGACCCGTGATTTCCCGGCCAATACACAATTCATCGTCAGCCTGAAGGAGATCAACGATTCAGGCAATTTCACGGATGTTGTCCGGTTCAATTCGCAGAGCGGCGGCGCTTTCAAAGTAAGAATTGAAATCCCCGCGAATCTGGCCTCGGCTTCAGAAATTGCGCTGCTTGTCTATAACGGCGACGAAATCCGGATTCCAAGCTCCTTTGTCAATGGCAGCGCGGCGCCGGTCACCGCTCCGACGGCTTACGGATCCTACAGCGGATATCCTTCCTTTAATATCAAAGAAGTCGTCGCGGGACAATATGTCACAATCAGCGCAGCCAATTTCCCGGCCAACCTGAACTTCACCATCACCATGGGAGCCAATCATCCTTACGGAAATGGGCAGTTCGTTGAAACGTTCAATTCCGGAAACGGTGGAAGCTTTGAAAAAACAATTGCCATACCGGAAAATCTGGCCTATGTGACGCCGATTTCAATCCATATCAACAGCACGGAAGGTTTCTATGCCTATAACTGGTTCGGTAACTACGGTGGAACCACCGCAAATACCGGAGCCTACAACACGGCAATCGGACAGTGCAACTTCAGTGTCACGCCAAGCTTCTCGATTAAAAGCGTTGTTAAGGGAGAAAGCGTAATCATCGAGACCCGCAACTTCCCGGCCAACAGTTCTTTCACGGTAAAGATGGGCTACAATGTCAAGAACACCACATCGTCCGGGAATAAATGGGATGGCGGCTGGTGGGGTTGGTGGGGAACCCCCGGTTCTCCGGCCAATTTCCCTGGATATGAACCATGGCCTTCAACAGACGACTGGTACGGCGTTCCGCCCAAGGGTGGATATGATCCCTATTTTTCACACGGGAAGCGCCCATCCGGCAAAGGCCAGGACACCTATTCGTTCGTCGGGTTTGACGCCGGAACCTATTATTCCCAGGATGGCGCTCCGCAAACTGTAACCTATTCAATCCCTTCCAACCTGAAAGATACCAATCCGATTGTTGTCTGGATTCAGGATCAGGGCGCCTGCGGATTCTACGCTTACAACTATTTCTGGAATCAGACCGCCGGGCAAACCCAAGCGCAGCCGGCTGCAGTCACCATTCCGACCATACAGGTGGAGCCGGTACCATAACCAAATAAAAGCGTATAAATGATGAAGAAGGTCAGAGCCACCAAAGGCTCTGACCTTCTTTACTTTTGACACCATTATCATTCTTAAACCCTGCCCACTCTCAACCAAATTACGGGCTAAATAAAAATCCGGAAGGATCCAATCGCGAATAACGTGCTCAGCAAAGTACCCAACAGATAATATTCCGCAAATGTCTGATCTTTGGAGATATTATCATAACGCGCGACCGACTTCGCGGTCAGCACCAGCCCGATGGCGGCATATTCGCCGACGCTTAATAGAAGGACAATGATGATCCTTTCCAGCGAACCGATGAGCGCACCCGCATTATTAAGTTCATCTTCTCTCTTTTTCGGTCTGTATTCCGCCAGCATCGCTCTTGCGGTAATATTGGCCGGCTTATGAATGATCA